>CAUOWW010000032.1:0-17671 GCA_963508345.1 uncultured bacterium | reverse complement strand
TTTTTCAAAATCAGTATGCCAATCCTGAGGAAGAAAAGGATGAATTTTCCATTGCTAGTCAGCACTATGACTTTTTGCCACCAACTATTACTGCCTTTTCAGAGCGCTATCCTGATTATAAGAACTTCCGTATTTTTGAATCGACTACTGTTCAAATCTTAGATGAAGTAGCGCAAGGTCACAGTGAGATTGGGATTATCTACCTCAACAATCAAAATAAAAAGGGGATTATGCAACGGGTTGAAAAGTTAGGCCTTGAGGTCATTGAATTGATTCCCTTCCATACCCATATTTATCTTCGTGAAGGGCATCCTTTAGCCCAGAAAGAGGAATTGGTCATGGAGGATTTAGCAGATCTACCAACGGTTCGTTTCACTCAAGAGAAAGATGAGTACCTTTATTATTCAGAGAACTTTGTCGATACCAGTGCGAGCTCACAGATGTTTAATGTGACAGACCGTGCTACCTTGAATGGTATTTTAGAGCGGACGGACGCCTATGCGACAGGTTCCGGATTTTTAGATAGTGATAGTGTTAATGGTATCACAGTTATTCGTCTCAAGGATAACCTAGATAATCGCATGGTCTATGTTAAACGTGAAGAGGTGGAGCTTAGTCAAGCTGGGACTCTCTTTGTAGAAGTTATGCAAGAATATTTTAATCAGAAGAGGAAATCATGAAAAAAAGAGGAATAGTGGCAGTCATTGTATTGCTTTTGATTGCGCTGGATCAGTTAGTTAAATCCTATATCGTCCAGCAGATTCCACTGGGTGAAGTACGCTCTTGGATTCCTAATTTCGTTAGTTTGACCTACCTGCAAAATCGAGGGGCAGCCTTTTCGATGCTACAAGACCAGCAGTGGTTATTTGCTATCATTACACTGGTCGTTATGGTAGGTGCCATTTGGTATCTACATAAACACATGGAGGATTCATTCTGGATGGTCTTGGGTTTGACCTTGATTATTGCAGGTGGTCTTGGAAACTTTATTGACAGGGTGAGTCAGGGCTTTGTTGTGGATATGTTTCACCTTGACTTTATCAATTTTGCAATTTTCAATGTGGCAGATAGCTATCTGACGGTTGGAGTGATTATTTTATTGATTGCAATGCTAAAAGAGGAAATAAATGGAAATTAAAATTGAAACTGGTGGCCTGCGTTTGGATAAGGCTTTGTCGGATTTGACAGAATTATCACGCAGTCTCGCGAATGAACAAATCAAATCAGGCCAGGTCTTGGTCAATGGCCAAGTCAAGAAAGCTAAATACACAGTTCAAGAGGGTGATATCGTCACTTACCATGTACCAGAGCCGGAGGTCTTAGAGTATGTGGCTGAGAATCTTCCGCTAGATATCATCTACCAAGATGAGGATGTGGCCGTTGTTAACAAGCCTCAGGGAATGGTTGTGCATCCGAGTGCTGGTTATACCAGTGGGACCCTAGTAAATGCCCTCATGTATCATATTAAGGACTTGTCGGGTATCAATGGTGTTCTGCGTCCAGGAATTGTTCACCGTATTGATAAGGATACGTCAGGTCTTCTTATGATTGCTAAAAATGATGAGGCGCATCTAGCACTTGCCCAAGAACTGAAGGATAAAAAGTCTCTTCGTAAATATTGGGCGATTGTTCATGGAAATCTACCAAATGATCGTGGTGTGATTGAAGCACCGATTGGCCGTAGTGAAAAAGACCGTAAGAAACAGGCTGTGACTGCGAAAGGTAAGCCAGCAGTGACGCGTTTTCACGTTTTGGAACGCTTTGGCGATTATAGCTTAGTGGAGTTGCAACTGGAGACAGGGCGCACTCATCAAATCCGTGTTCACATGGCTTATATTGGTCATCCAGTCGCTGGGGATGAAGTCTATGGTCCTCGCAAGACTTTGAAAGGACATGGACAATTTCTTCATGCAAAGACCCTAGGATTTACCCATCCGAGAACAGGTGAGACCTTGGAATTTACAGCAGACATCCCAGAGATTTTTAAGGAAACTTTGGAGAGATTAAGGAAGTAAGAATGAAAAAGAAATTGATTAGTTTAGCACTTGCAGGCGCTTTTTTAGGTTTATCATGGTATGGGAATGTTCAAGCTCAAGAAAGTTCAGGAAATAAAATCCACTTTATAAATGTTCATGAAGGTGGTAGTGATGCGATTATTCTTGAAAGCAATGGACATTTTGCCATGGTGGATACAGGAGAAGATTATGATTTCCCAGACGGCAGTGATTCTCGTTATCCATGGAGACAGGGTATCAATACCACTTATAAGCATGTTCTAACAGATCGTGTCTTTCGTCGTTTGAAGGAATTGGGTGTCCAAAAGCTTGATTTTATTTTGGTTACCCATACCCACAGTGACCATATTGGAAATGTTGATGAATTACTGTCTACCTATCCAGTTGACCGAGTCTATCTTAAGAAATATAGTGATAACCGTATTACTAAGCCTGAACGTCTTTGGGATAATCTGTATGGCTATGATAAGGTTTTACAGACTGCTGCTGAAAAAGGTGTTTCAGTTATTCAAAACATCACACAAGGAGATGCTCATTTTCAGTTTGGGGACATGGATATTCAGCTCTATAATTATGAAAATGAATATGATGAGAATGGAAATCTTAAACCTGTTTGGGATGATAATTCCAATTCCTTGATTAGTGTGGTAAAAGTCAATGGCAAGAAAATTTACCTTGGAGGCGACTTAGATAATGTTCATGGAGCGGAAGACAAGTACGGTTCTCTCATTGGAAAAGTTGATTTGATGAAGTTTAACCATCATTTAGATACAAAAAATTCTAATACAAAAAATTTTATAAGAAATTTGTCTCCTGAGATAATTGTTCAAACTTCTTCTTCACCAATTGGTTCGTATGATAGCGGTCAAGAAATAAATAGGGAATATATTAGCTGGCTTGAATCAATGGGAATTCAACATATAAACGCAGCCAGCAAAGACTATGATGCAACAGTTTTTGATATTCGAAAAGATGGGTTTGTCAATATTTCAACATCCTACAAGCCGATTCCAAGTTTTCAAGCTGGCTGGCATAAGAGTGCATATGGGAATTGGTGGTATCAAGCACCTGATTCTACAGGAGAGTATGCTGTTGGTTGGAATGAAATTAAGAGTGACTGGTATTACTTTAACCAAACGGGTATCTTGTTACAGGATCAATGGAAAAAATGGAACAATCGTTGGTTCTATTTGACAGACTCTGGTGCCGCTGCAAAAAATTGGAAGAAAATTGATGGAATCTGGTATTATTTCAACAAAGAAAACCAGATGGAAATTGGTTGGATTCAAGATAAAGAACAGTGGTATTATTTGGATGTTGATGGCTCTATGAAGACAGGTTGGCTTCAATATAAGGGACAATGGTATTACTTTGCTCAATCAGGGGAAATGAAAACGGGCTGGGTAAAAGATAAAGAAACCTGGTACTATATGGATTCTACTGGTATCATGAAGACAGGTGAGATAGAAGTTTCTGGTCATCATTACTATCTAGAAGAATCAGGAGCTATGAAGCAAGGCTGGCTTAAAAAGGCAAATGATTGGTATTTCTACAAGACAGACGGTTCACAAGCTGTGGGTTGGATTAAAGACAAGGATAAATGGTACTTCTTGAAAGAAAATGGTCAATTGCTTGTGAATGGTAAGACACCAGAAGGCTATACTGTTGATTCAAGTGGTGTCTGGTTAGTGGATGTTCCGGTAGAGAAATCTGCTACAACTAGAGCTACAAGTAATTCAGAAATAAAAGAATCCAAAGAAGTAGTTAAAAAAGAACTAGAAAATAAAGAAACGAGTCAACACGAAAGTGTTACAAGTTCTTCATTTAGTCAAGATTTTACTTCATCAACTTCACAAAGCTCTGAGACGACTGCAAATAAATCAGAATCAGAACAGTAGTAAAAAAGAAGGTTTTAGGGCCTTCTTTTTCCTATCAACTCTTTTCTATTTTCTGTCATTCATGTTATAATGGATAAATATGAAGAATCGGAGTGAGACTATGAAATACAAACGAATTGTCTTTAAGGTGGGAACTTCTTCTCTGACGAATGAGGATGGAAGTTTATCACGTAGTAAGGTAAAAGCTATTACCCAGCAGTTGGCAATGTTGCACGAGGCTGGTCATGAACTGATTTTGGTATCGTCAGGTGCCATTGCGGCTGGTTTTGGAGCCTTAGGATTTAAAAAGCGTCCGACTAAGATTGCTGATAAACAGGCTTCAGCAGCGGTAGGACAAGGACTTTTGTTGGAAGAATATACCACTAATCTTCTCTTGCGCCAAATCGTTTCTGCACAAATCTTGCTAACCCAGGACGACTTTGTGGATAAGCGTCGTTATAAAAATGCCCATCAGGCCTTGTCAGTTCTACTTAGCCGTGGTGCGATTCCTATCATCAACGAGAATGATAGTGTCGTCATTGATGAACTCAAGGTTGGGGACAATGATACTCTGAGTGCACAGGTAGCGGCCATGGTCCAAGCTGATCTTTTGGTTCTCTTGACAGATGTAGACGGTCTTTATACTGGAAATCCTAATTCAGACCCAAGAGCCAAACGCTTGGAGAAAATTGAGACCATCAATCATGAGATTATTAATATGGCTGGTGGAGCAGGTTCGTCTAATGGGACAGGTGGTATGTTGACTAAGATTAAAGCAGCTACGATCGCGACAGAATCAGGAGTTCCTGTTTATATCTGTTCATCATTGAAGTCAGATGCCATGATTGAGGCAGCGGAGAAGACCAAGGATGGTTCCTACTTTGTTGCTCAAGAAAAGGGACTTCGTACCCAGAAACAATGGCTGGCTTTTTATGCTCAGAGCCAAGGTTCTATTTGGGTTGATAAAGGGGCTGCTGAAGCTCTCTCTCAACATGGAAAGAGTCTTCTCTTATCTGGTATTGTTGACGCAGAAGGCGCCTTTTCTTACGGTGATATCGTGACAGTATTTGACAAGGAAAGTGGAAAATCACTTGGAAAAGGACGCGTACAATTTGGAGCATCTGCTTTGGAGGACATGTTGCGTTCTCAAAAAGCCAAGGGTGTCTTGATTCACCGTGATGACTGGATTTCCATTACTCCTGAAATCCAACTACTCTTTACAGAATTTTAGAGGTAAACTATGGTAAGTACACAAGAACAATTTGAACAGGTACAGGCTGTTAAAAAATCGATTAACACAGCTAGTGAAGAGGTGAAAAACCAGGCCTTGCTAGCTATGGCCGATCATTTATTGGCAGCTACTGAAGAGATTTTAGCAGCTAATGCTCGAGATATGGAAGCGGCTAAGGGTAAAATCTCAGATGTTATGTTGGATCGTCTTTATTTGGATGCAGGGCGTATAGAAGCAATGGCAAGTGGGATTCGTGAAGTGGTTGCTTTACCAGATCCAATCGGTGAAGTTTTAGAAACAAGTCAGCTTGAAAATGGTTTGGTTATCACCAAGAAACGTGTGGCTATGGGTGTTATCGGTATTATCTATGAAAGCCGTCCAAATGTGACGTCTGATGCAGCTGCTTTGGCTCTCAAGAGTGGAAATGCGGTTGTTCTTCGTAGTGGGAAGGATGCCTATCAAACTGCCCATGCCATTGTCACAGCCTTGAAGAAGGGCTTGGAGACGACTACCATTCATCCAGATGTGATTCAACTGGTGGAAGATACTAGCCGAGAAAGCAGCTATGCCATGATGAAGGCCAAGGGCTATCTAGACCTTCTTATTCCTCGTGGAGGAGCTGGTTTGATCAATGCTGTGGTTGAAAATGCTATTGTACCAGTTATCGAGACAGGAACTGGAATTGTTCATGTTTATGTGGATAAGGATGCAGATGAAGACAAGGCTCTGTCTATCATCAATAATGCTAAAACCAGTCGTCCTTCTGTTTGTAATGCCATGGAGGTTCTGCTGGTTCATGAAGACAAAGCGACAAGCTTCCTTCCTCGCTTGGAGCAAGTGCTGGTTGCAGAGCGTAAAGAAGCTGGGTTGGAACCAATTCAATTCCGCTTGGATAGTAAAGCAAGTCAGTTTGTATCTGGCCAAGCAGCAGAAGATCAAGACTTTGATACAGAGTTTTTAGATTATATTCTAGCTATTAAAATCGTGGGTAGTCTTGAAGAAGCTGTAGATCATATTGAGGCTCATAGTACTCACCACTCAGATGCAATTGTTACTGAAAATGCGGATGCAGCAACTTACTTTACAGATCAAGTGGACTCAGCAGCAGTCTACGTTAATGCCTCAACTCGTTTTACAGATGGTGGTCAATTTGGACTTGGATGCGAAATGGGGATTTCAACTCAGAAACTTCATGCGCGTGGCCCAATGGGCTTAAAAGAATTAACCAGTTACAAGTATGTTGTCGCTGGTGATGGACAGATAAGGGAGTAAAAAAATGAAGATTGGATTTATCGGTTTGGGGAATATGGGTGCTAGCTTAGCCAAGGCTGTTTGGCAAGCTAATAGGACAGATAAGTTTCTTCTTTCTAATCTAAGTCAAGATAGAGTAGATGATTTTATTGCTAGCTACGGAGGTCAAGCTTCTAGTAATGAGGAAATCTTTTCGGAAGCAGATGTGATTTTTCTAGGAGTGAAGCCTGCTCAAGTATCTACTTTACTTGCGGAATCTCAAGCTATTCTTGAAAAACGGGAGAGTCTTCTTTTGATTTCAATGGCTGCTGGTGTCACCTTGGAAAAACTAGCTAGTCTTGTTCCAATTCAGCACCGTTTCATTCGCATGATGCCCAATACTCCAGTTTCTATCGGTCAAGGAGTCATTAGTTATACCTTGTCAGCCAACAGCCAAGCAGATGATAAGGAAGTCTTTTGTCAACTTTTACAACATGCCGGTTTATTGTTTGAAATCAGTGAAGGATTAATTGATGCTGCAACGGGTCTGGCAGGTTGTGGACCAGCCTTTGTCTATCTCTTCATTGAAGCTTTGGCAGACGCAGGTGTTCAGACAGGATTGCCACGAGAAACTGCTCTACAAATGGCAGCTCAAACAGTTCTTGGTGCAGGTCAATTGGTTCTAGAAAGCAAACAACATCCAGGTGTTTTGAAAGACCAAGTTTGTAGCCCTGGCGGCTCTACTATTGCTGGTGTAGCTAGTTTAGAAGCACATGCCTTTAGAGGAACCGTTATGGAGGCAGTCAAAAAAGCCTACAAACGAACTAAAAAACTTGGTAAATAAGAGGTGGAGAAATCTACCTCTTTTATACTTCCTTAAAATCAGTGTCCAAAAAGATTTTCACAATATCTATTTTTTTGATAAAATAGAAGATAGTAAAAAAGAAATGAGTTAGTCATGTCAAAAGGATTTTTAGTCTCTCTTGAGGGACCAGAGGGAGCAGGAAAGACCAGTGTTTTAGAGGCACTGTTACCAATTTTAGAGGAAAAAGGGGTAGAGGTGCTGACGACCCGTGAACCTGGCGGAGTCTTGATAGGAGAGAAGATTCGGGAAGTGATTCTGGATCCAAGTCATACTCAGATGGATGCTAAAACAGAGCTTTTGCTCTATATCGCTAGTCGCAGACAGCACTTGGTGGAAAAAGTTCTTCCAGCACTTGAAACTGGTAAGTTGGTCATTATGGACCGCTTCATCGATAGTTCGGTTGCCTATCAGGGATTTGGTCGTGGCTTGGATATTGACGCCATTGATTGGCTCAATCAGTTTGCGACAGATGGCCTTAAACCCGATTTGACACTCTATTTTGACATCGAGGTGGAAGAAGGATTGGCGCGTATTGCAGCAAATAGCAATCGAGAGGTCAATCGTTTAGATCTAGAAGGCTTAGACTTGCACAAAAAAGTCCGTCAAGGTTACCTTTCTCTTTTGGAGAAAGAAGGGAATCGCATTGTCAAGATTGATGCGAGTCTTCCATTGGAGGAGGTTGTGGAAACTACCAAGGCTGTCTTGATTGATAGAATGGGATTAGCTAAATGAAACAAGATCAACTAAAGGCTTGGCAACCAGCCCAGTTTGACCGCTTTGTCCGTATCCTAGAACAAGACCAGCTCAATCACGCCTATCTCTTTTCAGGTTTCTTTGGAAGCTTGGAAATGGCGCAATTTTTGGCTAAGAGCCTCTTTTGTACGGATAAAGTAGGCGTTCTATCATGTGAGAAATGCCGAAACTGCAAGCTGATTGAGCAGGAAGAATTTCCTGATGTCACCTTGATTAAGCCAGTTAATCATGTCATCAAGACAGAACGGATTCGGGAATTGGTGGGACAGTTTTCCCAAGCAGGGATTGAAAGCCAGCAGCAGGTTTTTATTATCGAGCAAGCTGAGAAGATGCACCCCAACGCAGCCAATTCTCTGCTCAAGGTTATCGAAGAACCCCAGAGTGAGGTTTACATTTTCTTCTTGACCAGCGATGAGGAAAAGATTTTACCAACAATTCGAAGTCGGACCCAGATTTTCCACTTTAAAAAACAAGAAGAAAAGCTCATCCATCAATTAGAACAAGCAGGTCTGGTTAAGAAAAAAGCGACTCTCCTAGCTCAGTTTAGTCAATCGCGAGCTGAAGCAGAAAAGTTGGCTAATCAGACAAGTTTTTGGACCTTGGTCGATGAAAGTGAACACCTGCTGACTTGGTTAGTAGATAAGAAAAAAGAAAGTTATCTTCAAGTAGCCAAATTAGCTAGCTTGGCAGATGACAAGGAAAAACAAGATCAGGTTTTACGGATTCTTGAAGTCCTCTGTGGGCAGGACCTCTTGCAAGTAAGAGTAAGGATGATTCTACAAGATCTGCTAGAAGCTAGAAAAATGTGGCAAGCCAATGTCAGCTTTCAAAATGCCATGGAATATCTGGTCTTAAAAGAAATATAAACTCAAAAATGAATGATAAAGAAAGGAAAGGGCTGTTTTATGGACAAAAAAGAATTATTTGACGCGCTGGATGATTTTTCCCAACAGTTATTGGTAACCTTGGCCGATGTGGAAGCCATCAAGAAAAATCTCAAGAGCCTGGTAGAGGAAAATACAGCTCTTCGCTTGGAAAATTCTAAGTTGCGAGAACGCTTGGGTGAGGTGGAAGCAGATGCTCCTGTCAAGGCCAAACATGTTCGCGAAAGTGTCCGTCGCATTTACCGTGATGGATTTCACGTATGTAATGATTTTTATGGACAACGTCGAGAGCAGGACGAGGAATGTATGTTCTGTGACGAGTTGTTATACAGGGAGTAGGCATGCAGATTCAAAAAAGTTTTAAGGGGCAGTCTCCCTATGGCAAGCTGTATCTAGTGGCAACGCCGATTGGCAATCTAGACGATATAACCTTTCGAGCTATCCAGACCTTGAAAGAAGTGGACTGGATTGCTGCTGAGGACACGCGCAATACAGGGCTTCTGCTCAAGCATTTTGACATTTCCACCAAGCAAATCAGTTTTCATGAGCACAATGCCAAGGAAAAGATTCCTGATTTGATTGGTTTCCTGAAAGCAGGACAAAGTATTGCTCAGGTATCCGACGCGGGTCTGCCTAGCATCTCAGACCCTGGTCATGATTTGGTTAAGGCAGCCATTGAGGAAGAAATTGCGGTTGTGACTGTTCCAGGTGCCTCTGCAGGAATTTCTGCTTTGATTGCTAGTGGTTTAGCGCCACAGCCACATATCTTTTACGGCTTTTTACCGAGAAAATCAGGTCAGCAGAAGCAATTTTTTGACTCGAAAAAAGACTATCCTGAAACTCAGATTTTCTATGAATCCCCTCATCGTGTAGCAGATACGTTGGAAAATATGCTAGAAGTCTACGGTGACCGCTCGGTCGTCTTGGTCAGGGAATTGACTAAAATCTATGAAGAATACCAAAGAGGTACCATTTCTGAATTGCTGGAAAGCATCGCTGAAACGCCGCTTAAGGGAGAATGCCTTCTCATCGTTGAAGGTGCCAGCCAAGATGTGGAGGAAAAGGACGAGGAAGATTTATTTTTAGAAATCCAAGCTCGTATCCAGCAAGGCATGAAGAAAAACCAAGCTATCAAGGAAGTCGCTAAGATTTACCAGTGGAATAAAAGTCAGCTTTATGCTGCCTACCACGAATGGGAAGAAAAGCAAGAAAATGACTAAACAGGGAAGTTTGCCTTCTTCCCTTTTTTTGTTATACTAGTAGAAGAAAAAAATAGAAAGATTTGTGGGTGTCAAACAGTCCAGTGGGGTGTTTTGATATGGACTTAGGTTCCACCCAAAGAGGTATTAGTGTCGTGTCTCAATCTTATATCAATGTTATCGGTGCTGGTTTGGCAGGTTCTGAAGCAGCCTACCAAATCGCAGAGCGTGGTATTCCAGTTAAACTTTATGAAATGCGTGGTGTCAAGTCAACACCCCAGCACAAAACAGACAATTTTGCTGAGTTAGTTTGTTCTAATTCCCTTCGTGGGGATGCTTTGACAAATGCAGTTGGTCTTCTCAAGGAAGAAATGCGTCGATTGGGTTCTGTTATCTTGGAATCTGCTGAGGCTACACGTGTTCCTGCAGGAGGTGCGCTTGCGGTGGACCGCGATGGTTTCTCACAAATGGTGACCGAAAAAGTGGCTAACCACCCCTTGATTGAAGTGGTTCGTGATGAAATTACAGAATTGCCGACAGATGTTATCACAGTTGTGGCGACTGGTCCGTTGACCAGTGATGCCCTGGCTGAAAAGATTCATGCACTTAATGACGGCGATGGTTTCTATTTCTACGATGCGGCAGCGCCTATTATCGATGTCAATACTATCGATATGAGCAAGGTCTATCTCAAATCTCGTTATGACAAGGGAGAGGCGGCCTACCTCAATGCCCCTATGACCAAGCAAGAGTTTATGGATTTCCATGAAGCCTTGGTCAATGCAGAAGAAGCACCGCTTAATTCTTTTGAAAAAGAAAAGTATTTTGAAGGCTGTATGCCTATCGAAGTCATGGCTAAACGTGGTATTAAAACCATGCTTTATGGTCCTATGAAACCAGTGGGTCTGGAGTATCCGGACGACTACACAGGCCCTCGTGATGGAGAATTTAAGACTCCTTATGCGGTTGTGCAACTTCGTCAGGATAATGCAGCTGGTAGCCTATACAATATTGTTGGTTTCCAGACCCACCTCAAATGGGGAGAACAAAAACGTGTCTTCCAAATGATTCCAGGTCTTGAAAATGCTGAGTTTGTCCGTTACGGTGTTATGCACCGCAATTCTTATATGGATTCACCAAATCTTCTTGAACAGACTTACCGTTCTAAGAAACAATCAAACCTCTTCTTTGCTGGTCAGATGACGGGTGTAGAGGGTTATGTTGAATCAGCGGCGTCAGGCTTGATTGCGGGAATTAACGCGGCTCGTCTTTTCAAGGGAGAAAGCGAGGCTATTTTCCCAGAAACAACAGCGATTGGAAGTCTGGCTCATTACATCACCCATGCCGATAGCAAACATTTCCAACCAATGAATGTCAATTTTGGAATCATCAAGGAGTTGGAAGGCGAACGTATTCGTGATAAGAAGGCTCGTTATGAAAAAATTGCAGAGCGTGCCCTCAGCGATTTAGAGGAATTTTTAACTGTCTAATTTTTTTGAAAGAATTGCTCATGATACTATAAAAATCTTAGAAATTGTGATAAAATAGGTAGGATAAAAGAAGGAGAGTGAAAATGGCGAATCCCAAGTATAAACGTATTTTAATCAAGTTATCAGGTGAAGCCCTTGCCGGTGAACGTGGCGTAGGGATTGATATCCAAACAGTTCAAACAATCGCAAAAGAGATTCAAGAAGTTCATAGCTTAGGTATCGAAATTGCCCTTGTTATTGGTGGAGGAAATCTCTGGCGTGGAGAACCTGCTGCAGAAGCAGGTATGGACCGCGTTCAGGCAGATTACACAGGAATGCTTGGGACTGTTATGAATGCTCTTGTGATGGCAGATTCATTGCAACAAGTTGGTGTCGATACGCGTGTGCAAACAGCCATTGCTATGCAACAAGTGGCAGAGCCTTATGTCCGTGGACGTGCCCTTCGTCACCTTGAAAAAGGCCGTATCGTTATCTTTGGTGCCGGAATTGGTTCACCTTACTTCTCAACAGATACAACAGCGGCCCTTCGTGCAGCTGAAATCGAAGCAGATGCCATCCTTATGGCTAAAAATGGGGTCGATGGTGTTTACAATGCCGATCCTAAGAAAGACAAGACAGCCGTTAAGTTTGAAGAATTGACCCACCGTGACGTTATCAACAAAGGTCTTCGTATCATGGACTCAACAGCTTCAACCCTCTCAATGGACAACGACATTGACTTGGTTGTCTTCAACATGAACCAACCAGGCAACATCAAACGTGTCGTATTTGGTGAAAATATCGGAACAACAGTTTCAAACAATATCGAAGAAAAGGAATAAGAAAATTATGGCTAACGCAATTGTAGAAAAAGCTAAAGAGAGAATGACCCAGTCTCACCAATCACTTGCTCGTGAATTTGGTGGTATCCGTGCTGGCCGTGCCAATGCAAGCTTGCTGGACCGTGTACATGTAGAATACTATGGAGTCGAAACTCCTCTTAACCAAATCGCTTCAATTACCATTCCAGAAGCGCGTGTTTTGTTGGTAACACCATTTGACAAGTCTTCATTGAAAGACATCGAGCGTGCCTTGAACGCTTCTGACCTTGGTATCACACCAGCTAATGACGGTTCTGTGATCCGCTTGGTTATCCCTGCTCTTACAGAAGAAACTCGTCGTGACCTTGCCAAAGAAGTGAAGAAGGTCGGTGAAAATGCTAAAGTGGCTGTCCGCAATATCCGTCGTGATGCTATGGACGAAGCTAAGAAACAAGAAAAAGCAAAAGAAATCACTGAAGACGAATTGAAGACTCTTGAAAAAGATATTCAAAAAGTAACAGACGATGCTGTTAAACACATCGACGACATGACTGCCAACAAAGAAAAAGAACTTTTGGAAGTCTAAAAATAAACAGAAAAACTCAGTTGGCATTGCTGGCTGAGTTTTATTCGAAAGAAGGAAATATGAATACAAATCTTGCAAGTTTTATCGTTGGACTCATCATCGATGAAAATGACCGTTTTTACTTTGTGCAAAAGGATGGTCAAACCTATGCACTTGCCAAGGAAGAAGGTCAACATACAGTAGGGGATACGGTCAAAGGTTTTGCCTACACGGATATGAAGCAAAAACTCCGCCTGACAACCTTAGAAGTGACTGCCACTCAGGACCAATTTGGTTGGGGCCGTGTTACAGAGGTTCGTAAGGACTTGGGTGTCTTTGTGGATACAGGCCTTCCTGACAAGGAAATCGTTGTGTCACTCGATATTCTCCCTGAGCTCAAGGAACTCTGGCCTAAGAAGGGCGACCAACTCTACATCCGTCTTGAAGTGGACAAGAAAGACCGTATCTGGGGACTCTTGGCCTATCAAGAAGACTTCCAACGTCTGGCTCGTCCTGCCTACAACAACATGCAGAACCAAAACTGGCCAGCCATTGTTTACCGCCTCAAGCTGTCAGGAACTTTTGTTTACCTACCAGAAAATAACATGCTTGGCTTTATCCATCCTAGCGAGCGCTATGCAGAGCCACGTTTGGGGCAAGTTTTAGATGCGCGTGTCATTGGTTTTCGTGAAGTGGACCGTACCTTGAACCTCTCCCTCAAACCACGTTCCTTTGAAATGTTGGAAAATGATGCCCAGATGATTTTGACTTACTTGGAAAGCAATGGAGGTTTTATGACCTTGAATGATAAGTCATCTCCAGACGACATCAAGGCAACCTTTGGAATTTCTAAAGGGCAGTTCAAGAAGGCACTTGGTGGCTTGATGAAGGCTGGCAAAATCAAGCAAGACCAGTTTGGGACAGAGTTGATTTAGGGAGACATATGAGAAAATCATTTTACACTTGGCTTATGACTGAGCGCAATCCTAAAAGTAATAGTCCTAAAGCTATCTTGGCAGACCTAGCTTTTGAAGAGTCAGCCTTTCCAAAACACACAGATGATTTTGATGAGGTGAGTCGTTTTTTGGAAGAACATGCTAGTTTCTCTTTTAACCTAGGAGACTTTGACGCCATCTGGCAAGAATACTTAGAACACTAGCATGATTCACTGGGTTTGGGCTAGTAATTTCTCCACCCCTTTGCTATAATAAAAAGAAATAAAAGGATTAGAGAGGTTCTTTATTTGAAGGAACATTCAATAGACATTCAACTGAGTCATCCAGATGACCTGTTTCATCTTTTTGGTTCCAATGAACGCCATCTTCGTTTGATGGAAGAAGAGCTTGATGTGGTGATTCATGCTCGTACGGAGATTGTGCAGGTTTTGGGAGAAGAGACTACCTGTGAGGAAGCCCGTCAGGTTATTCAGGCTTTGATGGTCTTGGTAAATCGTGGGATGACCGTTGGTACGCCAGATGTGGTGACTGCAATTAGCATGGTCAAAAACGATGAAATTGATAAGTTTGTCGCCCTTTACGAAGAAGAAATTATCAAGGACAATACAGGGAAGCCTATCCGTGTCAAAACACTGGGTCAAAAACTTTATGTGGACAGTGTCAAACAGCATGATGTGACCTTTGGAATCGGACCAGCAGGGACAGGGAAGACCTTTCTTGCAGTGACCTTGGCAGTGACTGCCCTTAAACGTGGGCAAGTCAAACGGATTATCTTAACACGTCCAGCGGTGGAAGCAGGAGAGAGTCTAGGTTTTCTTCCGGGTGATCTTAAGGAGAAGGTAGATCCTTACCTTCGCCCTGTTTATGATGCCTTGTATCAGATTCTGGGAAAAGACCAAACAACTCGACTCATGGAGCGTGAAATTATCGAGATTGCACCTCTTGCCTACATGCGTGGACGAACCTTGGATGATGCCTTTGTCATTCTCGATGAGGCTCAAAATACGACCATCATGCAGATGAAGATGTTCTTGACGCGTTTAGGTTTTCATTCTAAGATGATTGTCAATGGAGATATCAGTCAGATTGACCTGCCACGTAACGTCAAGTCTGGTCTGATTGATGCCCAAGAAAAACTCAAGAACATCCACCAAATCGATTTTGTTCATTTTTCAGCCAAGGATGTGGTTCGCCATCCAGTTGTTGCTCAGATTATCCGAGCTTATGAACCAGCTCCAGTTAAAAAAGAAGAGAGTGAAGAATTAGATCCTCAACCTCTATCTGAAGGATAGTTCTTTTGTACTTAAAGTTATCTCAATGCTAAATCTATAGTAGATTGAAGCTAGCATAGTACGTCGTGATTGCTAAAACATTTCTAGAAATTAATTTGACTCTCCTAATCGATTTGTTCATATTTTATTTCAATCTACTATAAATTTGCGTTTTAAATGTTTCATTCAATATCCTTGTATTAGATTAGAAACGTTTCAAGTGGTGGAATCCTATGGAATCAATCTTTTTAAAACTAGCTCAGTATCCAATAGTGGAGACAGAGCGTTTATTGCTTAGACCTGTAACCTTGGATGATGCGGAAGCTATGTTTGACTATGCCTCGGATAAGGATAATACACGTTACACTTTTCTAACCAATCAAAGCTTGGAAGAAACCAAGAATAACATTGCTCAGTTCTACTTGGTCAATCCCTTGGGACGGTGGGGAATAGAACTAAAAAGCAATGTCAAATTTATCGGAACCATTGATTTGCACAAGATTGATCCTGCTTTTAAGAAGGCAGCCATTGGCTACATTATCCATAAAAAGTATTGGAATCAAGGATTGACGACAGAAGCCAATCGTGCCGTAATTGAGCTGGCTTTTGAGAAGATTGGAATGAACAAGTTAGTTGCTTTACACGATAAGGATAATCCTGCATCTGGAAAGGTCATGGAGAAATCAGGAATGCATTTTTCCCACGTAGAACCATATGCTTGTATGGATCAGCATGAAAAAGGACGAATCGTTACAAGAGTTCATTATGTCTTGACCAAGGAAGACTATTTTGCAAATAAATAAGCAGGTGAAAAGATTTTTCAGCTGTTTTTTCTTTCTCTTGCGAATAACTTAAGAGAGGAGAAAATATGGAAGCAATTATCGAGAAAATCAAAGAGTATAAAATCATTGTCATCTGTACTGGTCTGGGCCTGCTTGTTGGCGGATTTTTCCTACTAAAGCCAGCTCCACAAACACCTGTAAAAGAAACGAATTTGCAGGCTGAAATTGCAGCTGTTTCCAAGGATTCATCGACCGAAAAGGAAGTGACCAAGGAAGAGAAGGACGAATCGGTTGAACAAGATTTAATCACAGTAGATGTGAAGGGTGCTGTTAAATCGCCAGGTATTTATGACTTGCCAGTAGGTAGTCGGGTCAATGATGCGGTTCAAAAGGCTGGTGGCTTGACAGAGCAAGCAGACAGCAAGTCGCTCAATCTAGCTCAGAAAGTCAGTGATGAGGCTCTGGTTTATGTTCCAACTAAGGGGGAAGCAGCAGCTAGTCAACAGACTGTTTCTGGGACGGCCTCTTCAACGAGCAAGGAAAAGAAAATCAATCTCAACAAGGCCAGTCTGGAAGAACTCAAGCAGGTCAAGGGACTGGGAGGAAAACGAGCTCAGGACATTATCGACCATCGTGAGTCAAATGGAAAATTCAAGTCAGTAGACGAGCTCAAAAAGGTCTCTGGCATTGGTGCCAAGACCATAGAAAAGTTAAAAGACTATGTTACAGTGGATTAAGAATTTCCCCATCCCCCTAATTTACCTGAGTTTTCTATTGCTCTGGCTTTACTACGCCATTTTTTCTGCATCCTATCTTTCTTTGTTGGGCTTTGTTTTTCTGCTAATCTGTCTTTTTTTCCAATTTCCTTGGAAATCTGCTAGCAAAGTTCTAATGATTTGCGGAATCTTTGCATTCTGGTTTCTGCTTCAAACTTGGCAACAGAGTCAAGTTAGTCAAAACCTAGCGGATTCTGTTGAAAGGGTACGGATTTTGCCTGACACTATTAAGGTCAATGGTAACAGTCTATCCTTTCGTGGTAAGTCTGATGGACACATTTTTCAAGTCTATTATAAACTCCAATCCGAGGAGGAGAAAGAACAATTTCAAGCTTTAACCGACCTTCATGAGATAGGACTAGAAGGGAAGCTTTCGGAGCCAGAAGGGCAGAGAAATTTTGGTGGCTTTGACTACAAAGCTTATCTGAAGACTCAGGGAATTTACCAGACTCTCAATATTAAAAAAATCCAGTCACTTCAAAAGGTTGGCAGTTGGGATATAGGTGAAAACCTGTCCAGTTTACGTCGAAAGGCTGTAGTTTGGATTAAGACGCACTTTCCAGATCCTATGCGCAATTACATGACGGGGCTCTTGCTAGGACATCTAGACACCGACTTCGAGGAGATGAATGAACTTTATTCTAGTCTAGGAATTATCCACCTCTTTGCCTTGTCGGGTATGCAGGTAGGTTTTTTCATGGACGGATTTAAGAAACTTCTCTTGCGATTGGGCTTGACCCAAGAAAAGTTGAAATGGCTGACTTATCCCTTTTCCCTTATTTATGCAGGTCTGACTGGATTTTCAGCCTCGGTCATTCGCAGTCTTTTGCAAAAGCTACTGGCTCAACATGGTGTTAAGGGCTTGGATAATTTTGCCTTGACAGTCCTTGTCCTCTTTATCGTCATGCCCAACTTTTTCCTGACTGCAGGAGGAGTCTTGTCCTGCGCTTATGCTTTTATCTTGACCATGACCAGCA
>CAUOWW010000031.1:0-17882 GCA_963508345.1 uncultured bacterium | reverse complement strand
CGTATCATGGTCGCACCAAACCCTGGAACCGTCCTTCTATTTATCGCAAGTATTGCCATCGGAGCCCTAGTGGGTGCTTTGATTGGACAAGCCTTGAGTAAAAAATTGGCACAAAAAATCTGATTACTAAAAAAGAGCCACACGGCTCTTTTTTATTTATGACTCAATTTCTTAGTCAAAAAATCTCCCAAGAATTGGATTGCAAAGATAATCAAAATGATAATGATGGTTGCCAAGATGGTTACATCGTGATTGTAGCGGTTAAATCCATAAGCGATGGCTACGTTACCAATACCACCAGCTCCAACCGCACCGGCCATAGCTGTTTCCCCAACAAGGGAAATCAAGGTCACAGTCGTCACACGGATCAAATCTGGAAGACCTTCTGATAGGTAAACACCTACGATATCCCAGAATGTCGCTCCGCTTGCTTGAGCCGCCTCAATGACACCGCCATCCAGTTCAGCCAAGACCACCTGCACCTGACGGGCAAAGAAGGCAAAGACTGCAAAAGAAAGTGGGACAAGGGCTGCATTTGGCCCGATACTTGTTTTAACAATCAAGTGAGACAGGGGAGACAAGATTGCCAAGAGGATGATAAAAGGAACCGCACGGAAAATAGAGGTGATTTTATCCAAAATCCAGAAGACGACCTTATTTTCCAAGACACCACCTGGCGCTGTCAAGACAAGGAAAAGACCTGCCACTAGCCCCAAGAACCCTCCGATGATGAAGGAAAGAACTGTCATATAGAGGGTTAGGTAAATGGCTGTTCCCCAGCCTGCTTGACCAGCCCAGCCCATTTTATAGACATTTGGTAAATAGATTTGAATCAATGATTCCATCTTACTGTCCTCCCTTCAATACTTTTAGTTGTACGCCTGCTTGACGAATGGCTTCTTGGGCACCTGCTAGTGCTGCTTTTTCACCTGACAAGACCACAACCAATTCTCCAACAGGAGTGCCATCGAGGATTTCGATATTCCCATAAAGGATATTAGCCGTTACTTGGTAACGCTTGTACAATTCATTCAAAAGTGGCTCATCTGTTGAAGCTCCAGCATACTTGAGTTGCACCAAGAGACTGTTTTCTGACATATGTTGCACGATTTCTTGCTTCTCGATTTTGACCATGGCTTCATCAATGCCTGTGGCTGTTGAGATAAAGTCTTGAGTCAAAGGTTGTTTAGGGTCTGAGAAGATTTCAAGCACACTTCCCTCTTCAATCAAATGCCCATCCTGCATAACTGCCACACGGTTGGCAATGTCTTTGACAATCTGCATTTCATGCGTAATCAAGACAACGGTCAAGCCTAATTTTTGGTTCAAATCTTGCAACAAGGCCAAAATCTGCTTGGTTGTCTTAGGGTCAAGGGCAGACGTTGACTCATCTGAAATCAAGATTTTTGGATCATTGGCCAAGGCACGCGCAATGGCCACACGCTGTTTTTGCCCTCCAGATAGTTGTGAAGGGTAGTTTTCAGCACGGTCTGCCAGGCCAACCAAGTCCAACAACTTGGCTACTTTAGCCTTCTTTTCTTCCTTGCTGAGTCCAGAGTGTTTAAGGGCAAAGGCTACATTCTCCTCTGCTGTCTTTTGGCTCATCAGGTTGAAATGCTGGAAAATCATTCCAATATCTTGACGTTTACGACGCAACTGCTCTGCCGTCAAGGTCACCTTGCCATCAAAAATCACATCATCGTCAATGGTAATTTTCCCTGCAGATGGTTTTTGTAAGAGATTAATCACCCGTACAAGGGTTGACTTCCCTGCTCCAGAATATCCAACGATTCCGTAGATATCTCCTTCTTGGATGTGAATGGTCACATCCTTGACCGCTGTGATGGTTCTCTTCTTTTGGTGAAAAGTCACATCGATCTGATCTAACTTGATAATATCTCTACTCATAGCTTCTAATCAGCTCCTCTACTAATTCAATATGGGTGTAGTAATCGGCGATTCGCACATTTTCATCTCCACCGTGGTCTCGGCTATTGGCATTTCCTAGACCGAAGGCCACCATTGGCACCTCTAGGGCATCAAAGACCGTATGCATAGGCCCTGTCCCCGCTGTAGTCGGCAAGACTGAAACGCCCTGTGGATAGAATTTCTTGGCCAACTCGATCACATTGAGAATGGCTGGTGCGCTCATATCGCTTCGATAGCTCATCTCTCCCAAGGTATAGTATAATTCTACCTTATCAAAGCCATTTTTGTCTAGCTGTTTCCGAATTTTTTCCAGAACATCATGCGGTTCTAGACCAGGAACCAAACGAACTTCTAGCTTAGCGCTGGCTTCTGCTGGCAAAATCGTTTTAACTCCTTGCCCTTGATAACCTGACTGAATTCCTTCGATATTAAGGGCTGGCTCAAAAAAGAATCGTTTTAGAAAGGCTGCGCGGTCCTCTTGTAAGAGAGGCAATTCCAAACCATAAATCTGGCTGATTTCCCCTGGATTTCGTTGAGCGTAAGTGTCCACCAAGGCCAATTCTCGTTCATTTGGCTCTTGTACTTCTTCGTACAAGCCTTCAACCAAGATACGACCATCTGCGGCACGAAGAGACTGTAGGGCTTGAAGAAGATACCATGGAGCTGATTCCACAACCCCACCATAACTCGAATGGATATCCACGTCAGCGCTTTTTACCTTGGCATCAAAGGTCACAATCCCCTTATTTCCACCAGAAATTTCTAGCTGTTCCAAGGCATTTTTGGTCCCTTGTTCCCAGACCAATAAATCCGCACCACGGAGTTTATCCGCATGTTTTTCCAGATACTTATCCAGGTCTGTCGAAGCCGATTCCTCCGCTCCCTCCATGATAAAACTGATATTGACAGGCAGGTCATCGTGGTGCTGCATGTATTTTCTCAAAGCACTCAAACGAGCTGTTATATGACCCTTATCATCGTCAACCCCACGCCCATACATGAAGCCATTGCGCACCGAAAGCGTAAAGGGATCCTCAGTCCACACCTGATCCCCATCCGCTGGGACAGTGTCATAGTGGTTATAGAAAATCAAGGTTTTGGCATCTGGACGCGAACTCTTGAAATGCACCATGACAAAGGGCGCCGTATAACTCTCATCAATCTCCACTTCAGCCCCAACACGTTTGAAAATCTCACCCAGATAATTTGCGACTTCCTTAAGTCCAACCTGCTGGGCAAAGACTGATTTCTTAGAAATCAAGGTACGCAAAACCTCAAAATAATGCTGGGCTACATGATCCTTTTCAAATTTTTCAATCTGTTCTTGTTCACTAGGAAAAACCATATTCTCTCTACCTTTCTATGAACTAC
This sequence comes from uncultured bacterium, assembly GCA_963508345.1. GTDB lineage: Bacteria > Bacillota > Bacilli > Lactobacillales > Streptococcaceae > Streptococcus. The sequence goes on along the minus strand of CAUOWW010000031.1, from coordinate 14,582 downwards.
TCTTCCTGACAATCCATGCTCTATACAAAAGCAAGAGGTGGAATTTTCTCTCCCACCTCCCTGTTTCTTATTACCAAACTGGTTGATCCAAACCGTCTGATGTTTCTTCGATAACTTTTTTCACGTCATCTGTGTGGTAAGCTGCGATAACTTTCTTGATAGCATCAGCTTTTGGTGATGATTCCCAATCTTTTTTCGCAACGATGATGTTGTACCATTGTTTTGAGTTTTCGTCAGCTTGCTCTTTGAAGAGTGCTTTCTTGTAGTCCAATTTTGCTTCTGTAACAAAAGTGTTGTTTACAACAGCAGCATCAACTGATGACAATGAACGAGCTGTTTGGCTAGCGTCCAATTCAGTGATTTTCAAGTTCTTTGGATTTTCTTTGATGTTAGCAACTGTTGCAAGAGCAGTTCCTGAAACGTCCAATTTAATCAAACCAGCTGATTGAAGCAAGTAAAGCGCACGGCTTTCGTTTGTAGCATCGTTCGGTACAGCAATTTCTCCGTTTGCTGGGATGTCTTCAACTTTAGTGTACTTGTTGTCACTTCCATTCAAACCTGAGTAAAGGCGAATTGGAGAGATGTAAGTATCTGCAATCGCTACAAGGTCTTTCCCGTTTTCTTTGTTCCAGTTGTTCAAGAAGTTGTAGTGTTGGAAAGCGTTCAAGTCTACTTCGCCATCAGCAGTTGCCTTGTTTGGTTGTGAATAGTCTGTGAACTCTGTAAATTCCAAGGTAATGCCGTCTTTTTTAACCAATTCTTGGATTTTGTCCCAACGTTTTTCTTCAGAACCGCTACGGTTAACCGTTGCGATTTTAACGGTTGTTGCATTGTCTGCTTTCTTTTCTGAGTTTCCGCAAGCTGCAAGAGTCAAACCTGCGACTGTAGCAAGGGCTGCTACACCAAGCCATTTTTTGATTTTCATGATTCTTTCTCCTTAAAAATAATACCGTACTAGTATCTCACAATTTGTTTTATTTCACAAATTGTTATTAGATAGTCAGATATATAGTTTAAAACTATATCCCTAAAGACTCAGAAATCACCCATCTGAATCAGAATGGATGACTTCAAATAATTATTTAATATCAGCTTCTGCTGGTAGATAAGTGTCGCCGAAGAATTGTTTAGACAATTTTTCAAGCGTTCCGTCTTTGTAGAGTTCTTTGATGCGTTTGTCTACAAATGTTTTCAACTCATCTTGACCTTTAGCAAGAAGTGGATAAACGTAAGGTTGTTGGTCGCTTGGAAGTTCGATCACTTTCAAGTTGTCCAAACCTTGGTCCTTGATGACTGTTTCAACACCGATTTTATCAAAAATCTTGTAGTCAAACTGGCCATCGCTCAAGCGTCCCATGATTTGTTGGAAGTCAGCTTTAGTATACTTTAGGACAGTTGGATTATCTGAATGTTGTTTGTTGTAGTCTTCTAACTGTTTAGCAGATGTTGTCCCTTGAACAACTTCTGTTGATTTTCCACCGATATCATCAAGCGATTTGATGCTAGAGTCGTCTTTTTTCACTACAAGAACGTTAGGGTTTTTAGCAGTTGGAGCTGCATAAAGGTATTTCTCCGCGCGTTCTTTAGTGTAGCTGATGTTGTTAACGGCCATTTGGTAACGGTCAGCGTCAAGACCTGCAAAGACACCTGACCACTCTGTCTTCTCAAACTTGACATCATACTTGTCAGAATCTTTAAAGATAGCGCGAACTAGTTCAATCTCATAACCAGTCAATTCACCATTTTCTTCATAGTTGAATGGTTTTGGTGAAGCATTGGTTGCAACGATAATTTCTTTCTTGCTAGCTGCTTCTCCTTCTTTCTTAGCACCACCTGAGCAAGCTGCTAGCACACCTGCAGCAACAAGCCCTAGGGCAGCAAGAGATGAGTATTTAACGATTTTTTTCATGTCATTTCCTCCAAAATAGAATACCTTATAATCTTAACAGAAAAAGAGCATTTACGCCATTATATGATATTTATCTCTGTGATAGATTTTCTTTATAGCCCATTTAAAATAGTAAACGCAGGACGGCAATCAAGACAACTCCAAAGAGAACTGTTCCGACTAGATTGCGGTAGCGAAAGGCTACCCAAGCGGTTGGAAAGACTGCCAAGAAGTCTAGCCATTTAATTTGAGGAAGACTCCCAACCTTGCCTGTCACTACACTTGAAAGAATCAAGGCAAAGATAATAGAAACGGGCAGGAACTTCAAAAAACGCTCAACAATCGCAGGCAAGCCCTTATACTTGACCAATATGAAGGGAATCATACGGGGAATCCAAGTCACAAGACCAGAGAAAATAACTGCTAATAAAAGATACTTACTGACCATCTAAAACCACCCCTATCGTACAACCAAGTAGCGTCGCAAACAAAACAGCTAGCGACTGAGACACCACTGTCAAGAGTAAAAAGAAGGACACCGCAACAACTGCTAGGATAATGAGCAGATTGCGGATAGGAATCCGTCTTTGCATAATCTGGAATTGCGAAGCAAAAATGCCGATGAACATCCCAACTAGGGCAAAATCTAAACCAAAGATTTCTGGATTTGGCAGCAGGCCACCCAGAGCCGTTCCGACAACTGTTCCCACAAACCAAGCCACATAGCTGTTGAGATTGTTCCCGTGCATCCACATAGGATTGACCTTGTCTGCATGGGCCAATTCGCCCATCAAAACACCATAAGTCTCATCCGTCAAGATACTAGACATACCGATATTGTGCCAGAGACTAGTATGACGGAAATAGGTTGACGCATGCAAGCTCAACAAAAAGAGACGCAAATTAATCAAAAAGACCGTCATAGCAATAGCTGCTACAGGTGCTTGAACCGCAATCAGTGCCAACATAGCAAACTGGGCGCTCCCAGCATAAACAAAGAGGCTCATCAAGCCCATCTCAACAGGTGTCACATAAGGCGCACCGATAATGCCGCAGGCCAGCCCGATACTGACATAACCAAGGGCCGTTGGCATAGCTGCCTGCGCCCCCTCCCAAAATCCTTTTTCTTTCATCTTTCTCCTCATATTGTCTTAATAAATGTGCTGAATAGGTTCCAGCCACAGCATGGACTATTATAACACATTCAGGAAAGAGAAAAAAGTCTGCTGATTGTAATCAGACAGACTCCATTTTATTCCATCGTATCAAAAGCAAGACTTGGTTTGGCATTGAGATTCAGACCTTGCTTATATTCTTTTTCATTTTAGATTCATCCATTATACGATGTTATACCGTATTTTATAATAAATCATATCTTAAAAATACCAGACCACACTATTCCCTGCTTGTATTTAGCTTCTTTCTTTTGGACAAATTTTGCTAAATCCAACAACTCTGTTGGCGGTTCACCTTTAAAGCCCAACAATTCTTTAGAGACGGCAAAAGAAAGACGTGCAGCTAACAAATCTTCATTAGTACTAGAGAACTGTTTCGCTGTTTCTAGCAATTGCTTCCTAAATTCTTCCGTCAAGCTAATTTCTTTATTATTGTACAGGGAATGAATTAACATTTGTAACTGACTTTGCTTTTCCATCGTTTACCTCATTTTATCTAGGACGCCAAGGACCATATTTCCCCCAACCATCTACTATAACATTTGTAGTATGTTCCCAAGTAGAAATATATTGTATAGTCTTCCATTTATTAGTTTTTGTGTTATAGTAAAAATCGTAAGGTGCTGCTCTGTATTTATAGACCCAATAGTTATCTGAGTCATCCACGGGATCATAAGTTAGGACAACAGTTCTATCTTGAATTCGAGCACTGGATTCTGCTTCTTCGACAGAAGGACTATTAGCAAACACAGTTGTTGTGTTCAATGCTACTGTATTTAAGAAAACAAAGCTAGTTAGAATAATTCCCGTTTTTAGTATAAATTTAGCTTTCATAGTTAGTTACTCCTTCCCAATAAGTAATATGACATAAATATAAACCATCATTTCCTAATATCAATTGCTAGTTTGAACTTTGATTATAGGAAAATCTTTCTCCATTTATAAACCACTTATGCGACCTAGGATTTGCTTTAAGTACTTTACAAGGACAGTATAACACGAAAATTGGCTTATTTTAAAAAATCGCATATTTGATATTTTTTCTTATAGAAATTTCAGATTTGCGATTTTGGTAGATTTGATTATTTCTCTGGTATAATAAAATTATTACTAATGAGGAGGGAAGTAATATGAAGAAACAAGTTTTAACATTATTGACAATCGTTGCTGATATTATTATCTTTTTCCCATTTCTAACTAATCGATAAGCTCTTTGTATTGCTGCAAACGCAATTCAAAAAGGGCTAGCAATTGTGGATTTTCTAATACTTGCAGAGATTGGATAAAGTGTTCAATCTCTTTTTGATTGCTTCCTTTGGTTTGAAGAAAAATCTGCATTTTCTTTAAAAACTGCCACAATATTTTTTCAAAAACATCGTATGGACGGAGCATGCGCTCCAGCTCAGCTTCAAAGATTGGAATATAAGAAAATAACTTGCGCTCCATAAGTTCTGAGATGATATTAAGATAACCACTTTTCATATACAATCGATTGTGTACTAACTCTTTAAATTCCTTGGATTTTTCAAGTAAAGAGGTTGATAAAAATATCAAATCTTGATTACTCAAGAAAGGCATTGTATTGCAAAAAAGATAGAGTTCAAACCAGGTCCAAGACTCAATAGCATAGAGATAGATGGTCAAAAACTCGCTATCTTCTTTTACCAATGGATAGTTCTTATCTAAGGAATGGATGGCGTTTTTAATCACAATGGCATTCAAACGACGATAGGTCTCTGCCATCTGTCCTTGCTTGACCTCCTCTAATAGTTGCTCTAAACCAGCGATATCTTGATGGGCAAAGCGATCCACAACCCTTCTACCAATTCGCATATGTGGGGATTCTTAATAGTTGTTGAGCTTGTGCCCAAACTCATCAAAATTCATATTAATCCCTTGGATAGCTAATATGAGCTTATCCGCAGACAGCATAGACTGCCCTAGTTCAAACTTAGACAACTGAGAAGCTGTTAGTCCAGCACAAGCCACATCTGACTGCTTGAGTTTCCTCGCCAAGCGCAATTCCTTGTAAAATTCTCCCAACTCCATTCTCTCAATCATCTCACCACCTCCTATTTTTTATATAGTATATCATTATTTACAATTATTTGTCAAAATATTCTGACATTTAAGAGGGCAAAAAAGCCAGCCTTAAGCTGACTCTTTATTCCATAGTATCAAAAGCGAGGCTTGGTTTAGCATTGAGGTCTAAGCTTGCAAAGTTTTCTTTGTTCCACTCGCTGACGCTGGCATAGGCAATCATACCTGCATTGTCTCCGCAGAGGCGCAGAGGTGGGATGATAATCTTGACATCTGTGATTTCGGCTGCTAGGCGTTCTCTGAGACCTTTATTGGCTGCCACACCACCTGCCACAACTAGAGTTTTAACAGGGTATTTCTCCAAAGCATTCTTAGTTTTTGCCATAAGAATATCCAAGACAGCTGCTTGGAAGGACGCACACAAGTCCTCTGTGGACAAGCTTTCTCCCTTTTGCTCGGCATTGTGGTGAAGATTGATAAAGGCAGACTTCAAACCTGAGAATGAAAACTCTAGATTGTCCTCCTTAATCATGGCACGAGGGAAATCATAAAGATCCTGCCCCTGATGAGCTAGCTCATCAATCTCGCGACCTGCTGGATAGGTCAAGCCCATGACACGGCCGACCTTATCATAGGCCTCACCAACTGCATCATCCCGCGTTTCCCCAACAATCTTATAATCCCCAGCCTCAGAAACATAGACCAACTCCGTGTGCCCACCGCTAACCAAGAGAGCTAGCAAGGGAAACTCCAAAGGCTCAACGCTCTGAGCCGCCATGAGGTGGCCAGCCATGTGATTCACGGGGATCAGCGGAAGTCCATGAGCCCAAGCAAAGGCCTTGGCAGCTGACAAACCAACTAGCAGTGCTCCGACCAAGCCTGGTCCGTAGGTAACCGCCACAGCTGTCACGGCCTCTTCGGTAATCCCTGCTTCTGTCAACGCCTCCTCGATACAGGCTGTAATGACCTCGACATGGTGACGACTGGCTACTTCAGGCACTACGCCCCCAAAACGTTTGTGACTCTCAATTTGACTAGCAATGACATTGGACAAGAGCTCATCGTCGTTTTTCAAGACGGCGACACTGGTCTCATCACAGGATGTCTCAAATGCTAAAATATATCTATCCTTCATCTATTTCTCTCTTCATGATGATGGCGTCCTCGACTGGGTCATGGTAGTAGGCCTTTCGCTCAGCGATGACCGCCATCTTTTCTTTCTTGTAAAATGCTTGCGCTCGTTGATTTGACTTTCTGACTTCTAGGAAAATCTCCTTATCTGTCGACAATTGAGCAAACAAGGCTGACGCAATTCCCTGACCTTGATAGGCTCCTTTAACAGCGATTTGCAGGACTTCTGCCTCAAAAATATTCTCCTGCACGGCTAGAAAGCCAATCACTTCTGTCCCATCATAAGCTACTGCATACCAAGTCTGGTCTTGGGACAGGTCTGCTTGGATTTGTTCCAGCGTCCAAGGACTGACTGGGTAAACAGCTGCCATAACAGCGTAGATGGTTTGAGCCAAGTCAGGCTGCTGTTGGATTCGTTTGATTTCTATCATAGGCGTTTAATGTAAGACTCACCAGACTCTGTGTGGTTCTTAAGCCAGTTTTCCTCAGCCTCAACACGTTTGAGATAATTCGGCACAAAGTCGTGCAAGGATTCTGCTTCCTTATCCCAAGCCCAAAGAGCAAGATTAGCTGCATTAGGCAAGGTTTCTTTGTAATTAGTCCTTGGCAAGTGTTCTTGAATCTGCTCCACAAAGGGGCCAACTTCTCCGACAAAGGTTACCTGACTAGCACCCTTGATTAGCTCAATGACTCGCTCAAAAGGCAGGTGCGCTTCTGGCATGACAGGTTTGGCATTTTCATAAAATCCTGCATAAACATTGTTGCGACGCGCATCCATTAAGGGAACGAACAAGCCTTCTTGTTGGTAGGGCACCAGAGCCAAGAGGCTAGACATACCAACTAACTCAATGTTCAGAGTATGAGCCAAAGTCTTGGCAGTTGCTACCGCAATTCGCAAGCCTGTGTAGCTACCTGGTCCTTCTGCCACCACGATTCGGTCCAAGTCCTTGGGCGTCCAGTCCAAACTCTCCATCAAAAAATCGATGGCTGGCATGAGGGTAATACTGTGATTTTTCTTAATATTAATCGTCGTCTCGGCAAGAACCTGCTTGTCCTCTAAAATAGCGAGAGAAAGAGCCTTGCTGGACGTATCAAAAGCTAATACTTTCATAACACATTCCTATCTTTTTGTCTGCTTACTATTATACTACAAAAGCTGGCACATGGGAATTTTCTTTATCCCCAAACAAAAATGCCTATACTTAGGCCAAAAACTATTCGCAAATAAGATTCAAAAAAAATTTCACTTTTCCTTTTCTTTTCCGAATATAAAGGTGAACAAGAAAAAAGGAGGAAAGTTCAATGACAAATTTTGACGTTCTTGACAATCAATTTTTATCCCTATCTGAAAATGAATTATCAGATATTGATGGCGGTCTCGCTCCCTTGATTATCTTTGGAGTAGCAGTATCTTGGAAAGCTATTGCAGGTGGAACAGCACTTGTAGGTTCTGGTTTGGCAGCTGGTTATTTTTTAGGAGGAGATTAATATGATGAAAGGTTTGAACAACTATCGTGAAATTACTAATAAGGAATTGCAAGAAATCAAGGGTGGTTTTGGTGTAGGTGTTGGTATCGCTTTATTTATGGCAGCTTATACCATTGGGAAAGATCTCCGTAAAAAGTTTGGTAAGTCATGCTAGATAAAAGACACATTTTTAGAAGGATAAATTTTATTATCTTTATCTCTTACAGTTTGCTCAGTATTCTCAATGATTTAAACATTACTACTATCCCTTTACCATTCGATTTATCTGTTTGTATTGTTTTATTTTTATGTTTCAACTCTATTTTTGAACAGAAGAATTATTAACATAAAACTAATAAGCTCTGAAAATTCCATTGTCATGTCATTTTAGAAAAATGCAAAGATCACCTCATCTTGATAGATGGGGTGGAATTTTCGTGTCGTAAATCTACTATCACTATATCCCCAAACAAAAATGCCCCAGCATGAGCAGGGCATCTAAGCATTTAATCCAAAGTAAAATACCAACCAAACGACATAGGTTACAAGGAGAAGAAAGATCGAGTAGAGAGTCACAAAGGTAATTTTCCACAAGAACTTGCTTTGTCGTTGTTCTAGTTTTGCAAACAGAAGATTCCCTCCATAAACGCAAGCAACAAAAACGATAAAAGCTAGCAAACGAACTCCTATCGCAAATTCAAACAAACTAATCATAGGGCAATCTCCTTGACTTAAAAACTATAGGGAATTGTGACAAACGATAAATTCCACTTCCATTATCAAGATAACATATTTTCTCTATTTTTGCAAACGCTTACTAAAGAGATCGCCTCCTAACTTTCTCGTTTCCGTCTTTTACTAATTTTTCATTTTATGTTATAATTGAAACAATTGTAACGAATCAAGGTCAATCTAGACACAAAATGGGATGAAATCAAGCAAATATCTGCTAAAAGTTTGGAATAAGCTGACCTGTAAAATAGAAAGGAACTATATGATTTACAAAGTTTTTTACCAAGAAACAAAAGAACGTAGCCCACGTCGTGAAACTACACGCGCACTTTACCTAGACATCGATGCCAGCTCAGAACTTGAGGGCCGTATCGCTGCTCGCCAACTTGTCGAAGAAAATCGCCCAGAGTACAATATCGAGTATATCGAACTCTTGTCTGACAAATTGCTAGATTACGAAAAAGAAACTGGCGCCTTCGAAATTACGGAGTTCTAATATGGCCTATACTCTTAAACCTGAAGAAGTCGGCGTTTTTGCCATCGGTGGTCTGGGAGAAATCGGGAAAAATACATACGGGATTGAATACCAAGACGAGATTATCATCGTCGATGCTGGGATTAAATTCCCAGAAGATGACTTGCTGGGTATCGACTATGTCATTCCTGACTACTCTTACATCGTGGACAATATCGACCGCGTCAAGGCTGTTTTGATTACACACGGACACGAGGACCACATTGGTGGGATTCCTTTCCTGCTCAAGCAAGCAAATGTCCCTATCTACGCTGGACCGCTTGCCTTGGCTTTGATCCGTGGGAAGCTCGAAGAACACGGCCTCTTGCGCAACGCCAAACTTTACGAAATCAACCACAACACTGAGTTGACCTTTAAAAATCTCAAGGCAACTTTCTTTAGAACGACTCACTCTATTCCAGAGCCTTTAGGGATTGTCATTCATACTCCTCAAGGGAAAATTGTCTGTACAGGTGACTTCAAGTTCGACTTTACTCCAGTTGGAGAACCTGCGGACTTGCACCGTATGGCAGCCCTTGGTGAAGAAGGTGTTCTCTGTCTTCTCTCTGACTCAACAAATGCGGAAGTACCAACCTTTACCAACTCTGAAAAAGTCGTTGGCCAGTCCATCATGAAGATTATCCAAGGCATTGAAGGACGTATCATCTTTGCATCCTTTGCCTCAAATATCTTCCGTCTCCAGCAAGCAACAGAAGCTGCTGTTAAGACTGGACGTAAGATTGCTGTCTTTGGTCGCTCTATGGAAAAGGCCATTGTCAACGGAATCGAGCTTGGCTACATCAAAGCTCCTAAGGGAACCTTTATCGAGCCAAATGAAATCAAAGACTACCCTGCAGGCGAGGTTCTCATCCTCTGTACAGGTAGTCAGGGTGAGCCGATGGCTGCCCTCTCTCGTATCGCCAACGGAACCCACCGTCAGGTACAACTCCAACCAGGCGATACGGTTATCTTCTCTTCTAGCCCAATCCCTGGAAACACTACTAGCGTCAACAAGCTGATTAACATCATTTCTGAAGCTGGTGTCGAAGTTATCCACGGTAAGGTTAACAATATCCATACATCTGGACACGGTGGTCAGCAAGAGCAAAAACTCATGCTCCGCTTGATTAAGCCAAAATACTTCATGCCTGTCCACGGTGAATACCGCATGCAAAAAGTCCACGCTGGACTAGCAGTGGATACTGGTGTTGAGAAGGACAATATCTTTATCATGAGCAATGGTGATGTGCTTGCCCTTACTGCAGATTCTGCTCGTATCGCAGGTCATTTCAACGCCCAAGACATCTATGTCGATGGAAATCGTATCGGTGAAATCGGTGCTGCTGTCCTCAAAGATCGTCGTGATCTATCTGAAGACGGTGTCGTTCTAGCAGTCGCAACTGTTGACTTCAAATCGCAGATGATTCTATCTGGTCCAGATATCCTCAGCCGAGGCTTTGTCTACATGAGAGAGTCTGGTGACTTGATTCGCCAAAGCCAGCGCATCCTCTTCAATGCAATTCGTATCGCACTGAAAAACAAGGATGCTAGCGTGCAATCTGTCAATGGTGCCATTGTCAACGCTATTCGCCCCTTCCTCTATGAAAATACAGAACGTGAACCGATTATTATCCCTATGATCCTCACACCAGATGAAGAATAAATCATAAAACAGCCCCGAAGACGGAGCTGTTTTTCTCTATGCTTTCTTTTGAGATTGAAACTCAATAAAAATCGAAATCAGACTAGAAGGCTAGGCGAAAGCATAACTTGAGTTAGCTCCCATAGTTCGGGGAACTATGGGAGGCTGGCGATGAATCAAAGCCAAGCTTTGAACTCATTCGTAAGAAGCCGACGACGTATCATTTTGATTTTTGAAGATTTTTAGAAATACTACGATTTTTACCTTCCAGATACACCATCAAAATAGAAATATCTGCTGGGTTTACTCCCGAAATACGGCTGGCTTGGCCGATGGTTTCTGGATTGATGAGTTTGAACTTCTGACGGGCTTCGGTTGCGATAGAGTCAATGTCATCCCAGTCGATATTGGCTGGAATGCGTTTTTCTTCCATGCGTTTCATCTTGGCAACCTGATCCATGGCTTTTGAAATATAGCCTTCGTACTTGATTTCTGTTTCAATCAATTCGATAATCTTGTCATCCAATTCCTCTGCAGCTGGTCCGATGAAGGCCACCACATCTTGATAAGAAACTTCTGGACGGCGAAGGAATTCCTTGGCTGTTACTGCATCTGTCAACGGTTTAAAGCCCATCTCCTCAACCTTGGCATTGGTTTCCTTGACTGGCTTGAGTTTGATGCTGTCTAGGCGCTTCATCTCATTGTCAAATTGATTTTTCTTGATTTCAAAACGAGCCCAGCGTTCATCGTCAACAAGGCCAATCTCGCGTCCCATCTCTGTCAAACGCATATCGGCATTATCATGACGGAGAATGAGGCGGTATTCAGCACGACTGGTCAAGAGACGATAAGGTTCAATGGTTCCCTTGGTCACCAAGTCATCAATCATGACTCCGATATAACCGTCACTGCGTTTCAAAATCAACTCAGGCTTGCCTTGAACTTTCAGAGCGGCGTTGATGCCAGCGATAATCCCTTGGCCAGCTGCTTCTTCGTAACCTGACGTTCCATTGGTCTGACCAGCAGTGAAAAGACCTGAGATTTTCTTGGTTTCCAGAGTCGCACGCAACTGATGAGGCAAGACCATATCGTACTCAATGGCATAACCTGTTCGCATCATCTCTGCATTTTCCAAACCTTTTATAGAATGAACAAGTTCACGTTGCACATCTTCAGGCAGACTGGTTGAAAGTCCTTGAACATAGACTTCCTCAGTATTGCGCCCTTCTGGTTCAAGGAAGAGTTGGTGACGTTCCTTGTCTGCAAAGCGCACAATCTTGTCCTCAATCGATGGGCAGTAACGAGGTCCCACTCCCTTGACCACACCTGTAAACATAGGCGCACGGTGGAGGTTGTTTTGGATAATCTCATGACTGGTACCATTGGTATAGGTCAACCAGCATGGCACTTGGTCTTTGACATAATCCTCATCACGTGAAGTATAAGAGAAGTGATTAGGCGCTTCGTCTCCTGGCTGAATTTCTGTCACATCGTAATTGATAGAAGAAGCCTTGACACGTGGAGGGGTTCCTGTCTTGAAACGACCGATTTCGAGGCCCAGTTCCTTGAGATTGTCAGCAAGGTTAATAGAAGCCAAGCTGTGGTTAGGACCTGATGAATACTTAAGGTCTCCGATGATAATTTCCCCACGGAGGGCCGTCCCTGTCGTCACAATAACAGCCTTGGCAGCATATTCTTGATGGGTCGCTGTACGCACGCCGACAACCTTACCATCTTCCACCAAAATCTCATCAATCATGGTTTGACGAAGGGTCAGATTTTCTTGATTTTCAACTGTCTTGCGCATCTCCTTAGAGTAAAGTTCCTTATCAGCCTGCGCACGAAGGGCACGGACAGCTGGACCCTTCCCTGTGTTGAGCATCTTCATCTGGATGTAAGTCTTGTCAATGGTCTTAGCCATCTCGCCACCGAGGGCATCGACTTCACGCACGACAATCCCCTTGGCAGAACCACCGATAGAAGGATTACAAGGCATGAAAGCCAGCATTTCAATGTTGATGGTCGCAAGCAAGACCTTACAGCCCATACGGCTGGCAGCCAAGGAAGCCTCAACCCCAGCGTGTCCCGCACCGATTACAATAATATCGTATTCTTCAGTAAAATTATAAGTCATATTTCTCTCCTATTCCTCAAGATGGATGTGTCTTAGTTGGCCGTCCCAATCTGGTAGGGCTGTTTTTAAAAAGGCTGGAACTAGATTGATATCCTCAAGCTTGTCTATGTCAATCCATTCACAGGGCTGCCTTTTCTCATCTTCCTGCATGGTCAATGGAGCATCTTCAAGCAAGTCCACCAGATAATGAAACTCGATATTGTGATAGGAAACACCGTCCTGTTCAAAACGATTTTCAACTACGAAAGCTAGCTGTCCAGCTTGAGCTTTTACACCCAGTTCTTCCCTCACTTCACGGACTACCGCGTCTTCCGTGCTTTCATTGACTTGAATCGCACCGCCAATAGTGTAATACTTGCCCTTGGCTTTGGTAACTAGAAGCTTGCGATTTTGGAGAATCAAGGCTGTCGCTCGAACACCAAAAACCGTATTTCCTACTTTTGTCCGAAAGTCTTGTTGAGTCATTTTTATCCTTTCCTCTAAACGACACAAAAACAGTCAAAACTCCAAAGAAGTGCAGGACAAAAAAGCCTGCAACATCCATGAGCTTTGACCATCATTTCTATTGCTTTTATTATTGTAGCAAATTGAGAAAATTTGTCAATCTAAATGTACTGACAAACTTGTCCATCGCGGTAAGCATTGTCAATCAAACCACCACCTAGACACTCTTCGCCATCGTAAAAGACAACGGCCTGTCCTGGTGTAATGGCACGCTGAGGTTCCGCAAAGATAACCTCTGCCTTGTCTCCTTTGACATGGACGGTCACCTTAGAATCAGGCTGACGGTAGCGGAATTTTGCCGTACATTCAAGCGTAAACTCCTCTGGCATGTCACGAGTAAAGTGGACTTGACTGGCCTCTAGGCTGGTTGACATGAGCGAGTCATGGTAGAAACCTTGACCGACATAGAGGATATTCTTGCTCAGGTCTTTTCCGACAACGAACCAAGGGGCATTGTCACCACCGTGTTGCCCACCGATACCGAGACCTCCACGCTGACCGATTGTATAATACATAAGTCCTGCATGCTCGCCCATATCACGACCATCCACAGTCATCATGCGACCAGGCTGAGCTGGTAAGTAGTTGCTGAGGAAATTTTTAAAGTTCTTTTCCCCGATAAAGCAAATCCCTGTCGAGTCTTTCTTCTTAGCAGTCGCGAGTCCTGCTTCTTCTGCTAGTCTACGAACTTCAGGCTTTTCCAAATGTCCCAGAGGGAACATAGTTTTTTGAAGTTGTTCTTGCGAAAGTTGGCTGAGGAAATAGGTCTGATCCTTGCCATTGTCCACGCCACGAAGCATGTGAACGATGCCATCCTCATCACGCGCCACTCGGGCATAGTGCCCAGTCGCTACATAGTCTGCCCCCAAGGTCATGGCATAGTCCAAAAAAGCCTTGAACTTGATTTCCTTGTTGCACATAACATCTGGATTTGGCGTGCGCCCTGCACGGTATTCCGCTAGGAAATACTCAAAAACGCGGTCCCAGTACTCTTTTTCAAAATTGACAGAGTAGTAAGGAATGCCGATCTGGTCTGCCACCGCAGCCACATCCTTGTAATCTTCGGTCGCCGTACAGACGCCGTTTTCATCTGTGTCATCCCAGTTCTTCATGAAGATACCGATCACATCGTAGCCCTGCTCCTTGAGCAAGAGAGCCGTCACCGACGAATCAACACCACCACTCATCCCCACGACAACACGTGTTTTAGAGTTATCACTCATGGTAAGTCTCCCATCTATTCGTTTATTCACGATTGAAGGTCGTGTGTGCTTCACGATTGAAGGTCGCTTGAGCAGTATTCATTATAACATGCTTGGTTGGAGAAGACAAGAAAGAGGCTGTCAATCGACCAA
>CAUOWW010000030.1:0-17912 GCA_963508345.1 uncultured bacterium | reverse complement strand
CGTCTCGCTCCGTTAGGTGCGAGACAAAAAAACCACCCGCTATGCGGGTGCGCGTCGAAGGTTATACCCAAAAAACTCCAAACGCGATACAATAAAGGTGTTCAAGCCAATTGTAAAGCGAAAGGAGAAAAATATGGCACAAAAGGCTCATAGTTTATCGCACACAAAGTGGCACTGTTCTATCACATTGTGTTCACCCCTAAGTATAGACGAAAAGTCATCTATAATCAATATCGAAGTAGTTTAGGCGAAATATTTCATCGCTTGTGTAGTTATAAAGGAGTTGAAATTATCGAGGGTCACTTAATGCCAGACCATGTACATATGTTAGTCAGTATTTCTAGTTTCATCGGTTATTTAAAAGGTAAAAGAGTACTTATGGTGTTTGATAAACACGCCAATCTCAAGTACAAGTTTGGGAATCGGCATTTCTGGGCGGAAGGTTATTATGTAAGTACGGTGGGACTCAATGAAGCCACAATTAAGAAATATATTCAAGAACAGGAAAAGCATGATATAGCACTAGATAAATTAAGTGTAAAAGAATATGAGAATCCCTTTAGGGATAGTGGTAAGTAATACTAAAGCCTCTTTGAGAGGCAAGTGACGAGTCAAGAGCAATAAGGCTTGAACAACGTGAAAGCCAGCGTCTTTAGGCGCTGGCTGGTAATTTGGGCTTATAGCCCTGGGACAAACCACCCGTTTGACGGGTGGTCATGATTTAAAATTGCTTGACTCTTCCCACATGGAGAGTTTGATGGACTAATAAAGCAAAGGAGATTTAGACGGAAAAATTCACCAGCCCAAGTATTCAACATAACCAGTTTGAAACCACCGAGCTGTCACTTCAAGACCGTATTCGGCACATTCATAATTTCGAAAACGAAGACGCCACCCGAGACCAAGAAATTACAACGGTCGCCAGTGTGATTGACAGAATTGCTACGCTTGAGCGACAAAATTCAGACAACCAAGATTTTCACGACATTTCAGTTTGGACGCTCAAGGAAATGCTTCGGGTGAGTTATGAGTTGGGCAAACTTTCGCAAGAAGCCCCAGTTCCTACCGAGCTTCAAATTGGCAATAAAACCAAGCTAAAGGCTTTCGAAAATTTTGACTACTACTGGGGCGATATGATATAGCCAAATTTTGAGGTTTTCTACCGCCTTGACTCCACCAAACGCTCTGCTACCGCGTGCAGTTTAAAAATCCAGCCCTTGTGCAAGAATTATACCACCAGATGGATGATACTCCAGACGAGGAATTTTCTCGGCTAATGCGTCAGCTTTGGCAAGAAGAATTAACCGTTTTAAACCGAGAAATTTTAACGGAAGAATAAAACAAGAAAAAATCAATTAAAACCACAAAATCAGCTAAAATTTCGAAGCCAACACCACACCTTTTTTAACAAATTTCCCCATTAAAACCGATATAAATTAAACTCAAAAATAGACTGGACTTGGTCGCCAAAGAGAGTTATGATGGACAGGTGAAAGTAAGAAGCAGATAAGGAGTGATATGTATATCGATTTAGAAATGGAAATGTATTTAAAAAGATTAGAAGGCAACATTCGTAGCCAGTCATATTGGGTTGTTTTGCCCGAAGAATCTAAATGGCGAAACGACCAGTTGGGGGCTTATCTTATAGATGGAATATCTGTGCCTCCATTATTGAAAGAATGGCGGGTTTTAGAAAATGGCTTTGTCTTTGATGATGTTGACTGGATTGGAGGCTTTAAACGACGAATAACTGTTATAGCGATTAACGAAAGCAAAAAAGGCTTTCTTACAAAAGTTGAAAAGCTACTAACTTGCCAAAGTGGAGCGGAAGTTTGCGAGGTGTTGTTGGGAATTTTAGATATGCCCGTAACAATTATGGATAGTGCGATTTATTAGCCCATTTACGACAAGAAAATCACCCCAGTTTTGCGACTGGGGTGTTTGTTTTGGGTTGAAAAATTTATACTCTTCGAAAATTAAAACCAAACGATGTCAGTTTCCCCTCTGACGCAAACATTTGTTTTCTCTATCTCTAACCTTTAACAGTCTACCAGACTCAGACTGTTAAAGCGAACTCCAGTTATGCCTGCGGCCCACTTCCTTGTTTATTTTTTGATTTTACTTTAGTATTAGTTGCTACATTCAAGTTTTATATTTAAAACATCGACCTTTTCTTCTTGTAATCTGTAATTCCAAACCTCCAATTCTTCCGTCCTACAACAATTGGCATAATATTCTTCGGCACGCTCTGGATTCAGAAAACGGAAAGTATAAACCAAAGAATTTTTATCCGTGATGGGGATTTTCACTTCGAAAATGAGGCTGGAGAACACATCCCCCACCGTGTAATCGTTCAATTCTTCAAAGGTTGTAAGGTGAACGGTTTCGATTTTAGGTAGCCTTGGTTCGGTTTCAAAATGTTGGCTGGTTTCGTAGTTTTGGTTGAATTTTTCCATCTATACCTCCTTTACTTAACCTACTTGTCCATCATAGCTATCTTTGTCGACGAAGTCCAGCCTATTTTTGAGTTTAATTTACACAGGTTTTAGCGCGTGAAATGGAGATTTTTGCTTGGATTTTGAAAAATAGAAATACATCAGAATTTTTCTCTGCTGGAGATTTTCGCAAGGGAATCCATCAAAAAATGGAAGCAAGAAGAAACATGAAAAATGAAATTTTGTTTTGAAGAATGTTCTGCCCCTCCTCTACACAGGCAACCATTGTGTAAATACACAACAAGTCGTGTGCAAATGTGAGGCTGAAACGGCGGTGTTATCGGCAGTCTATCCAACCCGAACCGAATAGCGAAGCGAATGTGATCATATATCTCCATCCCCCAAAAATAAAGCAACAAGATAGAAGCACTTATTTTTACAATGTAGATATTTACTAATTCATTTATTCTCTAAAATATATGCCAACATTAAAGTTGCTTAATAATTTCCTGTTCGTATATGCTGAAATTAAAATCGTTTATGTTAAATTTTATATAATCTATCATCTGTTCACTTTCAATATCATTGGGGAGCTTAATTTTTCTAATGGCTGACGACGGAACTCCGTAATCTAAGAGAATATTGAGAGAGGTATTTACCCCCTCATTTTCTAATAGGGCAATGAATGCCGAATAATCTGCGGGACTATTCGGAGAAAGATAATTTATAATGCTTTCTAAAATTGCTAATTTCTTTGGTAGTTCAAACTTAGCTTTAGTCCGAATAAACCTAAATATTTCAGAAACAGATTTACTAACAATTTCTTCGCGGAGATTTTGTGGAGATTTTTCAGAATTATGTTTAATTTGTTCTCTAATAGCTTCCGATAGATTGTTGCGTATTAATTGAATAGATTTCTGAGATAAATACGTATATTCTTTCCCCTTTTTACCATCAAGATATTGCTGTAGAATCCTAAATGTCTCTTCCAAAATAGAATACCGTGGCAGAGGCTCTCTCCATGATAGAAGTTTTATTTTTTCCCTATTGCTTAGTAGATAGTTATATAATCTCAACTGTGATTCAACATCATAATAATTTTTCTTTATAATTTCCAATAAGTCATTTGGAACATTAGCTGTAAATAGGTCATATTTATTAATTAAGTTGCTTTTAATATCTTTAGTATCTAAGTTTATCAATATTTCACTTTGTAGTTCATCACTTTGTTCAACTATAGGGATATCTATTTTTTCAATATCTTTTTTCGGAGGATTGTCAAAATAATAAATATTTCCTGAAAAATGTTGCATCATTCTACCGGCACGACCTTTGATATTATTAAAATCAAAATATGAAAGTTTTTTATTTCCTTTTTTCATATCAAAAATTATGATATTCTTTGCGGAAGTATTAACACCTTCTATGAGTGAGGTTGTTGCAAAAATTACTTTCAAATCTCCCTTATTAAAATAGTCAAGCTGTGAGTTTACGATATGTCGTGGGTACTGTCCATTATGAATTCCTAACCTAGATTTCAAAAATTTCTTTAAAGACCACTCCCTCGAAATATGTTCATCTATCCATTCAAAAATGGGCAACTCCATATCCGATGTGAGTTTTGTGTATTCTATATATTCAGATGCCAATACCTCAGCTTGTTTAGGAGATTTTACATAGACAATTGTTTGCTCCTCTATATTCCTCAATAAGTTAAAAAATTTTTTCTTTTTATCCTTCTCATCCTTATATGCAATCTTATTTAGGTTTTGATTTACTAGGCTATATTCTGTGGATACGAAAGTTAAGTTGTATTTTTCTATAAATTCTTCATCTATTTTATCAACATTTGGTGTTAATAGAAGCAGCTGAGGAGAACCAAGACTCATAATCTTATAAAAAGCCAGATTAAGCTGACTAATACGTTCATCATGCTTAGAACTAGCTATTTTGTAAAATTCATCAATTACAAAGAAACCTAAATCTAATTTTTCCAATTTATTTAATATCTCTAAAACTCTCTCGCTAGTCAAAATAAAAATATTTTTATCTCTAAGCTCCTGTTTGGTATTAACAATTATTGTATATTCGCTATATTTTTGAAGTTTTTTTCTTGTTTCATCAATAAGTGCTAAAGTTGGCTGTATAATTAAAATATTTTTATATGTATTTCTAGCAACAAATTCTTCTATTAGTAAACTCTTTCCAAAACTTGTAGGAGCAGACAATATTAAGTTTTTTCTGTCAGAAATTATTTCCTCCATCTTTTTTTGTTCATAATGAAATCTAATTTTTTCACCATTTATACCTAAAAAATCTGATTTATGAAATTCATTTCTACATTGACCTGCTAAATTAAGCTGTCCTAGTTTCTTAGGGTCTAAGTAAGGATAAAATCCAAAACTTTCCACAAGGTTGGAAAAAATCGGAATCAAGCCATCATGTATGTAATTCCAATTTTCCATAACCTCTATCATTGCCTGATTATCATTAGATTCCGATATATTTTTTGCAAGAGAGAACCCCCTATTGAAATCTTTAAGTATTTCCTTCATACAATTAAACCTCGCTCTCTTTCTTTAATTTGAGATGAAGTTTCCTCACTAACTCATTTTTGCTTTCGACAGGAAATAAAAATAAATGGATTTTTAAATTATTTTTATTAGGAAAATTAGAAATTTTATCGTCAAATGCTGCTCTTGTTTTCTTCATAGCTTCAGACAACTTTAACTTAAACTCATCTGAAACTTCATCCGTTCCTTCTTTGAACTTGAATGTTTTTAGTATATTACTATCAAATAAGGCAAAAAAACATGCATTAATTTTTATTAATTTCGATATGAACCTACCCTCTGGGTCAATAATTTTTTTAATATCGTTATTGTTAATATTTAAATCATTAAATCTATTATTAATAATTGTAAATTCTTGATTAAAAAAATCAATATTAAAATGCTTCACTAAATCATCGGCTAATTCAGTTAATGCTGAATTTTTATTTTTATAAAATTTACTTTCACCTATCCATAAATTATTTGTATCTGGGTCATAATGAACAGCATCAAAACCATGAACTACTGAGTTGTATGAGTCTTTAAAATATAACTTAGGAATTAATTGAGGTTTGTTTAATTTTACAGACAATAAGTAGTACAAAATCAACTCTCCAAATTCTCCTCTTTTTATATATTTATCATCATTTTCCGTAAATTGCGTCCCAGTATAATAATCGTTTGCTTCTTTGATTTCTTTTATTTCATACAATAATTTCCTTCCTTTAATATGAGCCCTACGGGGAGAGCTAGTATCTGCTCGTTCTAATTCTCTACCTTTCCCGAAAGCAAAACTAGCTATCTGATCAAAAATTTCTTCCGACCAATCTTCAACAACTTGATGTAAGTTATTATTGTCATCTAAGTCAAAAGCAATATAAAAACAGTGAGTCCTACTATCATCAGGTGAAATAAAGTATTCAGTGGTATTAGTCATAACTTCTCCAGTATCATATTCTTCTAAATAAATTATATCACACATTTAATTGTTCATAAATAATTTTAAGGATACTGATTAAAGAGTTACGATAGCAAAGAAAATCCGATAAGCTCGGATTTTCTACGATATTTTTTAATTAGAGTATTTAAATAATTCAAACAAAAATCCATCTTTCAACATTTCCAAGTTGAAAATATTGATAATATGTCCAAATGCCTCTGCCAGTGGTAGATGTGCAGTTTTCCAACCCAGTCCATCTGTCACCCAAACAAATTCAACATTGTCTGGAGAAGTCGTGACAAACTGGCTTAACTCGGTAAATTCTCCTGCAACTGCCTTGAGTTTACTTCCTCCGCCACCATAGTAATTGGTTTCAATCAGCCATACTTTATGCTTTTCTTTAGAATAAACTGCAGCATCAAAGCGACGCTGAGATTTATCAACTGGAACGTCTATATTCCAATTTTCTTTGATAAAAGGTGCTGTAGCTTGAGATTTGAAGTCTAATCCATACGAATGACAAACCTTTGCAACACTACGCTCAAGAATACCTTCCATAGTTTCACCACTACGATTTTTTCGACCGTTACTGTCTAAACCAGTCTCGACACCGTAAACGTAATCCACCAAAGAACGATTGGCATGGTGTTGTAAAAATTCTAACAGACCAGCTTGCTCTATAAAATTCATGTAGTCGTTTAATCTGCTAGTATCTATCTTTTTAAAATTCAATTGCTCAAAAGACATATTATCGTCATTATCTATCGTCAGAATATCTAAAATTTTATCACGACTAGCAATTAGACTGGGTACAGCTTTGAGCAAATCAGGCTGTTTTTGGAATAAGTCTAACGCAACATTATAAATATCTTCTTTTCCGATTAGATAATTTAGCGTGTTCAGTTCTAGTTCAAGCTTCTTTGTTTCACGTTCAACTTTCTCCCAATTGACGTAATAATCAGGTGTTCGATTAGTGAGCGATAAAGTATTTAAAAATTGTTTTAAGCGTTCTTCTGGTGAAGAAGAAATGTAAGTATTAAAATCCATAATTTACCTTCTAACTAATTAAAATAATCCAAAAAATGGCATATCATATTCATCAAGCATTATTTTAATACCATCTCCACGTAGCATTTCAAAAGTATCTCGATATTTATCTTGACCAAAAAAACTTTTATTTCCAACAAATATGAATTGCACAGAGAATGGTTCACCCTCGTGCACACTATCTAGCAAACGTTGATAAATACGTCTTTTATTTCCAAAACCTAATAACTTTTCATCAACACTTCCTTCACTTTCCTGCCATTTTTTCTCAACTATATAAACTGTATGATTTTCAAAATTTATGAATACTTCATCTGGTTTCCATTGTTTAGAGTTGGTATTTTCAATTTCTAGCTCCTTCAAAAAATCATAAAATCTATATTGAGGCATAATTTTACCGATGGGCTTTTCTTCCCCAATTCTAAAAACATCAAAGCCTTTGGTTACTTTTTTATCTTTAAAATCTATTTCTTTAACTTCATAGTTAGGGAGCGAATCTACTAATTCCGAAAAATCTGTATCTCTTTCAAATTTCAAACCATTGGTGTTTGTTTTTGCTCCCCCTCCATGCTTATTTGGTTTTCTCGCCATAGTTTTCCCTTTCCATTCTCAATTTCGCTATTTCCAAATATTCTTGCTCGAAATCAATCCCAACAAATCGTCTGCCTAGTCTTTTAGCAACAACCCCCGTTGTTCCACTTCCGACAAATGGGTCTAAGATGTAGTCCCCCTCTTTGGTGCTTGCTAAGATAATACGTTCTAATAAATATTCTGGTTTTTGTGTTGGATGTTTTCCAGCCCATTTTTCGGCTTTTTTAGTTAATGCGCCCGTCCAAACATCTTTCATTTGCTTTCCATCATTTAACTCCTTCATCAAGTCATAGTTGTAGTAATGACGAGCATTTTTGTCGTTTTTTCTTGCCCATAAAATGGTTTCCGTTGAATGAGTAAAATAGCGACAAGATAAATTAGGAGCTGGATTGGTTTTCTGCCATGTGATATTATTGAGGATTTTAAAGCCTTCTTGTTCTAAAGCCATGCCAACGGAGTAGATATTATGGAGACTCCCAGAAATCCAAATAGTTCCATTTGGTTTTAAAACTTCTTTGGCTAATCTTATCCAGCGACGGTTGAACTCATGTTTCTCCTCTAAAGAAGAAATCTTATCCCACTCTCCTTTATCAACTGACACAACTTGACCGCCAGAATTGGAAATACCACCATTACTCAAAAAGTAAGGTGGGTCAGCAAAAATCATATCCATGCTTTCAGGTTTCATCTGTGATAAGAGTTCAAATGTATCTGCATGAACCAAAATAGCCTTGTCCTTATGATAGTATGGTTCTGTCATCAAAACACCTCCATACTTATATTCGTTATTTTCCATAATTGGTTACGATAATCTCCGAAATTTTTCCACGGCTAGATGATTTTGCTCCATTTGTTCGAGTTGCTTCAACATAATGGATATTAAAATCTTGGTACAATTCTTCTACCAAAGGGCTAGATGAATTTGACAACATGACATAAGCACCTTTATCGCTCAGTCGTTTAAAAGCGTTTCTTAAGCGTACTTGGTCTTCATAAGAAAAACCCTCATGGGTATAAGAAGTAAAGGCACTTGTTTCGGACAATGGTATATAGGGTGGGTCAAAATAGACAAAATCACCTGTTTGAACATTTTCAATAGCTTTTTCAAAATCGCCTGTTTGAATGGTCACATGGTTGTTGTTGAGATATTCTGAAATAGCCAACAATAATTCAGCATTTACAATTTTAGGATTTTTATAACGACCATAAGGAACGTTGAATTGATTTTTAGAATTTACCCGATAAAGACCATTAAAATCCACTCGAAGCATATACATAATGCGAGCGGCACGCTCTACATCTGACATCTGCTCTATTTGACCATCACGGTCAACTGATCGTAAGTCTAGGTAGTATTCCTTGCTATTATTTTCTTGATGTTTAGTCAACAATTCAATCAACTTTTGTGGATTGTCCTTAATTTGTTGATAACAATTGATTAATTCCGCATTGAAATCATTGATGAGAGCTGTTTTTGGAGAAAGGTCAAGAAATAAAGCTCCTCCACCGACAAATGGTTCATAATAATTATTGTAAGAAGTTGGCATAAGTGACTTGATGGCAGGTAATAATTGACGTTTTCCACCAGTCCACTTGGTGAATGGCTGTAAAACCATTTTATTTGTTTGCACTAGTTCCATAAGTAACATTATATCATAGAATGCAATTTGAAGATACTCTACATAACAAAAAAGACCCATAATAGGTCTTGAGATTAAACGGAACGCTTATTTCGTTCACGCTCTAAACGCCTTAGTATATTTTGTTTATGCAAAATATACTGTTCTTCAGTCAAAGCTAAAACTTCCATCACAGCAGTGTCTAAATCTGCTCCGTTTCTGGAACTTCTAAAATCAATACCTTGATTTTGACACTCCATCGTATGAAGAATAAAATCATCAAAAGCTTTTATTGCTTGACTATTCTTCTCCCTTAAAGCTTCT
This sequence comes from uncultured bacterium, assembly GCA_963508345.1. Lineage (GTDB taxonomy): Bacteria > Bacillota > Bacilli > Lactobacillales > Streptococcaceae > Streptococcus. Next base: position 8,404 of record CAUOWW010000030.1, on the reverse strand, counting down.
TGCTTTTTCTCGTTAAAACCCGTTAATGCTTTAATTTTCTCTGCATCGTCGGTATAAGTTAATAATCTACGAGCAAGATTTTCCTTTGGGTAAGGATTAGCTGCAGTATCATTCTAAATGATTTGTTTGTAGCGTTTTGAATACATCTGAATTACCTCTAAAAATAGATTTCTACCGCCTGCTCGGTAGATTGTTTCATTTTCTACCGAACGCAAGGGATTAACTATTCTCAGAAGTTCTCTGGAAGCTTTAATTTTGAACGAACTTCAAGAGTTAATAAACTCGTTTCAGATTAACGAAGCAGATTTATTACAACACTTGAAAGATAAGTTTGAAATCAAGGAGACCAAAAAAGTTTAGCAACTTGCAAAAAACAGCTGGCGAAGGATGAACAGCGAATGACGGAACTTGATACTATTATCCAGAAACTTTACGAAAAGCAACTGTTGGGCAAAATCGCAGATGACCGCTTCAAAAAAATGTGCGACAGCTACGAAGCAGAACAAGCTGAGCTAAAAGAAAAAGTCGAAACTGAAACCGAAACGCTTGGGGCAAAAATGAAATCTGCCTACAATATTGAGAAATTTATGGCAACTGTTCGAAAATACACTCAGCTTGAAAAGTTGACGCCGAAAATCATCAATGAATTGATTAATAAAATTATTGTTCACCAACCGATTGGTAGAGGGCGAAATAGACAGGTTAAGCTGGAAATCTACTACCGATTTATTGGCAATATTTAAACATTTAAAAGAGCGAGACAAAACCCGCTCTATATATACAACATAAGGACTGCTGGGTGAGGTGTGGACATTGTACCATATTTTGTTTCGCAGGAAGTCTATTGATAAGTTTCAAGAAGTTATTAAAGGACTGGAAAAAGGTGTTTTAAAGTCCACTGTCAGTAGACAATGGACAAGGTTGTTTTTTGAAAACAATTGAGTATTACTTCACATTTTGTGAGGATTGAAAGAAAAATTGCTCATTTCCTATCTTTTCTATTGCTTTATCTGAGATTATTTGTTATATTGAAAGTACAATTATTTTTTATCTATAAACGTTAAGCATTGCACTTTTCAGATAGAAAGGAGTATTTTTCGAACAAGAAATGTAAACGCTTACAGAAATCGATGAAAGGAATTAGGAGTTAATGGATAAACGATTTTTTGAAAAACGCTGTACATACAGTATTCGTAAATTTGCACTAGGTGTTGCTTCAGTTATGATTGGGGCTAGTTTTTTTGCTACTGCTCCAGTAATGGCTAACACACCAACAGTTGGCTCAACAGATAATTTGCCAAGTGAGCTGGCTGATTTGGATAAAAAAGCGAGCGATAATGGACGAGAGTTCGATAAGGAAGCTGCAGTAGCAAATCCAGGTTCTGCTGAAACAACAAATGGACCAAAAACTGAAGAAGAGTTATTAGCTCTTGAAAAGGAAAACAAAGAAACTACTGACAAGTTGCCGAAAGAATTGGAAGGCAAAGTTGAAAAAGCTACTGATAATGGTAAAGAGGTAAATAAAGACCAATTAGCGCAAGATACTGGTAGTCTAGTTCCTGAAGATGTTGCCAAAACAAAAAATGGAGAATTGAACTATGGCGCTACTGTTAAGATTAAGACTCCATCAGGAGAAGGTAGTGGTATTGTCATTGGTAAGGACCTTGTTTTGACTGTTTCTCACAACTTTATCAAGGATCAACAAGATGGAAATATCCGTAAGGTTGTGGATAATGATAAAGGGGATGGAGATATTTTTAGTATATCCTACCCTGGTTTAGATGATGTAAAATTTAGTAAAAAAGATGTGATACACTGGGATCGAGATGGCTATCTAAAGGGCTATAAGAACGATTTGGCTCTTGTGAGATTGCGTACAGTTCTTGAAAATGCTCCTGTAGAAGTCACAGAAAAGCCAGTTGTTAAGAAAGTTGGCGATAAAGTCAATATGTTTGGTTATCCTGCTGGCAAGTTAGCGCCAGTTATTAACAGTGCTGTGGATTTTGCTGAATCTTATGGTGAAGGAGTCCAAGGAGTTGGTTACCAAGGAGGTCAACCAGGTGCCAGTGGTGGTGGTATCTTTGACACGGATGGTAAATTGATTGGTGTTCATCAAAATGGTGTGGTTGGAGTCCGTAGTGGAGGCATTCTTTTCTCTCCAGCTCAATTAAAATGGATTCAAGATCATATTAAGGGAATCTCTAGTTCAAAACCAGCGAATTTAGAGAAAACTGAAAAACCAGTTGAAGAAAAGCCAAAAGAAGATAAGCCGAAAGAAGAAAAACCAGTGACAGCTAAGCCAGAGACACCAAAGGAAGTCACTCCAGAATGGCAAACTGTAGCAAGAAGAGAACAACAAGGGGCTGTAGCCATTCGTGAGGAAAATGGTGTTCGATACAATAAGTTGTCTTCAACAGATCAAAATGACAATGCCAGCAAACCAGCCTTATTTGAAAAACAAGGATTGACTGTGGATGCGAATGGGAATGCGAATATAGATCTCACTTTCAAAGAAGAATCTGAAACAGGCAAATCACGTTTTGGTGTCTTCTTGAAATTTAAAGATACAAACAATAATGTTTTTGTTGGATATGATAAATCAGGTTGGTTCTGGGAATACAAGACACCAGGTAATAGCACATGGTATCAGGGTGGTCGTGTTGCAGCTCCAGTAAATGGCTCAGTGAATCATCTGACTATTAGCTTAAAATCAGATGGTCAGCTGAATGCAACAAATAATGATGTAAAACTTTTTGATACGGTTACTTTGCCAGCTGCTGTTAATGAAAATCTTAAAAATGAAAAGAAAATCTTACTTAAAGCTGGTACATATGGTACTGAAAAGACAGTGGTAAATATTAAGACTGACAATCAAGACGGAGTTCAAGCTACTGAAGCTACTGCTGAAAAAGAAACTGGTGCGGTGGTAGATGATAGTAAAGTGACTTATGATACCATCCAGTCTAAAGTCCTAAAAACAGTGATTGACCAAGCTTTTCCACGTGTCAAAGAATACACCTTGAATGGGCATACTTTGCCAGGACAGGTTCAACAACTTAAGAAAATCTTAGTAAACAATCACGAAATTACACCTGAAGTCACCTATAAGAAGATCAATGATACTACTGCAGAGTACTTGATGAAGCTTCGTGATGAGAAGAATTTCATTAATTCAGATATGACCATACGTTTGCAAGTTGTGGACAATCAATTGCACTTTGATGTAACCAAGATTGTCAACCACAACCAAGTTACTCCAGGTCAGAAGATTGATGATGAAAGAAAACTTCTCTCCTCTATCAATTTCTTAGGGAATTCACTTGTGTCGGTTTCAAGCGACCAAGCTGGAGCTAAGTTTGATGGGGCAACCATGTCAAACAACACTCATATCAGTGGAGATGATCATATTGCTGTAACCAATCCAATGAAAGATTTGGCTAAGGGTTATATGTACGGATTTGTTTCTACGGATAAACTTGCTGCAGGTGTTTGGAGCAACTCTCAAAACAGCTACGGTGGTGGTTCGAATGACTGGACTCGTTTGACAGCATTCAAACAAACTGTTGGAAATACAAACTATGTAGGAATCCAAAGTTCTGAATGGCAATGGGAAAAAGCTTATAAGGGCATTGTCTTCCCAGAATATACCAAAGAACTTCCAAGTGCCAAGGTTGTGATCACTGAAGATGCTAATGCGGATAAGAAAGTGGACTGGCAAGATGGTGCCATTGCTTATCGTAGTATCATGAACAACCCTCAAGGTTGGGAAAAGGTTAAGGATATCACAGCATATCGTATTGCGATGAACTTTGGTTCTCAAGCACAAAACCCATTCCTTATGACCTTGGATGGTATCAAGAAAATCAATCTCCATACAGATGGTCTTGGACAAGGTGTTCTCCTTAAAGGTTATGGTAGTGAAGGCCATGACTCAGGCCACTTGAACTATGCTGATATTGGTAAACGTATTGGTGGTGTCGAAGACTTCAAGGCTTTGATTGAGAAAGCGAAGAAATATGGAGCTCATCTAGGTATCCACGTTAACGCTTCTGAAACTTATCCTGAGTCTAAATACTTTAACGAAAATATTCTTCGTAAGAATCCAGATGGAAGCTACAGCTATGGCTGGAACTGGCTAGATCAAGGTATTAACATTGATGCTGCCTATGATTTGGCGCATGGTCGCTTAGCTCGTTGGGAAGAATTGAAAAACAAACTTGGTGAAGGTCTCGACTTTATCTACGTGGATGTTTGGGGCAATGGCCAGTCAGGTGATAATGGTGCCTGGGCTACCCACGTTCTTGCTAAAGAAATTAACAAACAAGGCTGGCGCTTTGCAATCGAGTGGGGCCATGGTGGTGAATATGATTCTACCTTCCAACATTGGGCAGCTGACTTGACCTACGGTGGCTATACAAATAAAGGTATTAACAGTGCCATCACTCGCTTTATCCGTAACCACCAAAAAGATTCTTGGGTTGGTGACTACAGAAGTTATGGTGGTGCAGCTGACTACCCACTTCTAGGCGGTTATAGCATGAAGGACTTTGAAGGATGGCAAGGACGTAGTGACTATAACGGTTATGTAACAAACTTGTTTGCTCATGATGTTATGACTAAGTACTTCCAACACTTTACAGTCAGCAAATGGGAAGATGGCAAGCCGGTAACCATGACTGACAATGGTAGTACCTATAAATGGACTCCAGAAATGAAAGTTGAATTGGTCGATGCTACAAATAACAAGGTTGTTGTAGCTCGTAAATCTAATGATGTCAACAGTCCACAATATCGTGAACGGATAGTTACGCTCAATGGTCGTGTGATCCAAGATGGTTCAGCCTACTTGACACCTTGGAACTGGGATGCAAATGGTAACAAGCTTGAAAGTGACAAGGAAAAAATGTACTACTTCAATACTGAAGCAGGTGCAACAACTTGGACACTTCCTAGCGACTGGGCAAATGGTAAGGTTTACCTTTATAAACTAACTGACCAAGGTAAAACTGAGGAAAAAGAAGTTGCCGTGAAAGATGGTAAGATTACCCTTGACCTTACTGCAAATCAACCTTATGTACTCTATCGCTCTAAACAAACAAATCCTGAAATGTCATGGAGTGAAGGTATGCATATCTATGACCAAGGATTTAACAGCGGTACCTTGAAACACTGGACTATTTCTGGTGATACTTCTAAGGCAGAAATTGTTAAATCACAAGGCGCAAATGAAATGCTTCGTATCCAAGGTAATAAGAGCACAGTCAGCCTTACTCAGAAACTGACTGGTTTGAAACCAAATACTAAGTATGCTGTTTATGTCGGTGTCGATAACCGTAGTAATGCCAAGGCAAGTATCACAGTGAATACTGGTGAAAAAGAAGTGACTAGCTATACCCATAAGTCACTAGCTCCTAACTATGTCAAGGCCTATGCCCATAATACTCGTCGTGACAATGCTACAGTTGATGATACAAGCTATTTCCAAAACATGTACGCCTTCTTTACAACAGGTTCAGATGTATCAAATGTTACTCTTACTTTGAGTCGTGAAGCTGGTGATGAGGCAACTTACTTTGATGAAATTCGTACCTTTGAAAACAATTCAAATATGTATGGAGATAATCATGATACAGATAAAGGAACATTTAAACAAGACTTTGAAAATGTTGCTCAAGGTATCTTCCCATTTGTCATCGGTGGTATCGAAGGAGTTGAGGATAATCGTACTCACTTATCTGAAAAACATGATCCATACACACAACGTGATTGGAATGGTAAGAAAGTAGATGATGTCATCGAAGGAAATTGGTCATTGAAGACAAATGGATTGGTGAGCCGTCGTAACTTGGTTTACCAAACAATTCCTCAAAACTTCCGTTTTGAAGCTGGGAAGACTTATCGCGTAACCTTTGAATACGAAGCAGGCTCTGACAATACCTACGCCTTTGTAGTCGGTAAGGGAGAATTCCAATCAGGACGTCGCGGTAATCAAGCAAGCAATTTGGAAATGCATGAATTGCCAAATACTTGGACAGATTCTAAGAAAGCTAAGAAGGTAACCTTCCTCGTAACAGGTGCAGAAACAGGCGATACTTGGGTTGGTATCTACTCAACTGGTAACGCAAGCAATACTCGTGGAGATTCTGGTGGAAATGCGAACTTCCGTGGTTACAATGACTTCATCATGGACAGACTTCAAATTGAAGAAATTGTTTTGACAGGTAAGATGATGGCAGAAAATGCTGTCAAGAACTACCTTCCGACTGTTTCGATGGAGAATTATACTAAAGAAACGATGGATGCTCTGAAAGAGGCAGTCTTCAACCTCAGTCAAGCAGACGATGATATTAGTGTAGAAGAAGCGCGTGCTGAGATTGCTAAGATTGACGCTCTGAAGAATGCCTTGGTACAAAAGAAAACAGCCCTGGTAGCAGAAGACTTTGAAAGTTTGAATGCTCCAGCGCAAGCGGGAGAAGATTTAGCAAATGCCTTTGATGGTAACTTATCAAGTCTATGGCATACGTCTTGGAGTGGTGGAGATGTTGGCAAACCTGCAACTATGGTCTTGAAAGAAGCGACAGAAATCACTGGATTCCGTTATGTGCCACGTGGATCAGGATCAAATGGTAACTTGCGTGATGTGAAACTGGTTGTGACAGATGAGTCTGGTAAAGAACATACTTTCACTGCAACTGATTGGCCAGATAACAATAAACCAAAAGATATTGACTTTGGTAAGACAATCAAGGCTAAGAAAATTGTTTTGACAGGTACTAAGACTTATGGAGACGGTGGTGATAAATATCAAGCTGCTGCTGAGTTAATCTTTAGTCGTCCACAGGCTACAGAAACAGCTCTTGATTTGTCAGGTTATGAAACAGCTTTATCAAAAGCTCAAAAATTGACCAGCAAAGAGAATCAAGAGGAGGTAGCAAGTGTAGTAGCTAGCATGAAATATGCTGCGGATAACCATCTCTTGACTGAAAGAATGGTTGCCTACTTTGCAGAATATCTCAACCAGCTACAAGATCAGACTGTGAAACCAGATGCTCCTACAAGTAGCAAAGGTGAGGAGGCAACACCAATTCTCGAGGTGCCTGAGTATAAAGGTTCGATTGGAACAGCTGGTGAAGAAGCAGTTGTTAATGAAGTTCCAGAATACAAAGGTGGAGCCAATGCAGCAGAGGTCTTAGTTCATGAATTGCCTGAATATAAAGGTGACGCTAATGCAGTAGAAGTAGCTGTCAATGAAGTTCCAGAATACAAAGGTGGAGCGAATGCGGTAGAAGCTTTGGTAAACGAAGAGCCAGCCTACACAGGACTATTGGCTACAGCAGGCGATCAAGCAGCACCAACTATTGAAAAACCTGAGTATCAGATTGGTCAATTGGGCCAAGGAAAACTTGCAGAATCTAAAACTTCAGTTTCAACAGAAGATCAGAAGAGATTGCCAGAAACAGGAGAAAGCCAATCTGATACAGCTATCTTCCTAGCTAGCGTCGGTTTTGCCTTATCAGCTGCTGTACTTGCAACAAAACGTAAAGAAAATTAAAGAAGACTGGATTTTAAAGTTTACCGGGACTAGAATTCAGACAGAAATAACTTAGTTGGAGAGAACCTCTAGGTTCTCTCCATTTTTAAATGGGAAATGAGACCGCTTACTGTGATAAGTGGATGAAAGGAATAGGAGAAAAATGAATAGACATTTTTTTGAAAGACGCTGTCACTATAGTATTCGAAAATTTGCAATTGGTGCAGCCTCTGTAATGATCGGTGCTAGTATCTTTGGTGCAAATGTAGTGCAGGCTGCTGAGACAGTTGGAACACCTGAGAAAGAAGGAACAATCACACAAGCTCAGCCCCTAGACAAGTTGCCAGATGATTTAGCAGCTGTTTTAAAGAAAGCTGAATCAGAAGCAACGGCAGATACAGGTCATGAAGCAAATCATGGAAATACGGAAGGAACAAGTCCTGCAACAACTGAAGAAACAAGCCCAGCAACAATTCCAACAGCTCCCAAACCAGCTGAGACTCTGAAGTCGGTTGAAACACCAAAAGCAGATTCTAAACCTGTAGAACCAGCTACACCTACAACCAAACCAGTTGAAAAGCAAATTGAGGATAGACAAGATCGTAACCAATTAGAAGGTGTCACTGTCCAAGCAAACGACTCAGAAACTGGAACTCCTTTTACTGCTGACAAGGCAGTAGATGGGGATCCTGATACTCGTTGGGCAACAAATCCAAATATTAACAAACCAACTTTCGAATTAACGCTGCCAAAAACAACACTAATTAGACATGTGGAAATTGATTGGGATCGTCGCGTTCGTAATGGTCAAAATGATCCAAATATCAAATCTTGGAGCCTCTACTATGCAGGTCAAGATGATGTAAATGCTAG
>CAUOWW010000029.1:0-18139 GCA_963508345.1 uncultured bacterium | reverse complement strand
CCGTAGCTTTCAGCAATCTTCGTTACCAAGTCAGTTGATACGATAGATTTGCAGAGAGCCGCATTTTCAGGAAGAGTTCCAGCGTTTTTGTGGGCTTCCAAGATGTATTTAGCCATGATAGCACCGATTTGGTTACCTGAAAGGTTGAGGTAGCTACCATCTTTTTGAAGAACTTCAACACCAACACGGTCAGCGTCAGGGTCAGTTGCCACAAGAACATCTGCACCAACTTGACGACCAAGTTCTTCAGCAAGGGCAAAGGCTGCTTGGCTTTCTGGGTTTGGAGATTTTACAGTTGAGAAGTCTGGGTCGGCAGTTGCTTGCGCTTCAACGACTTGAACAGAGTCAAATCCTGCTTGGGCAAGAGCACGACGAGCCAACATTTCACCAGTACCATGAAGTGGTGTGTAGACAATCTTCATGTCTTTACCAAATTCTTCAATCAAGGCTGGGTTGATGTTAACGTCCTTGACTTCTTTGAGGTACTCCACATCGACAGCTTCGCCGATAACTTCAATCAAGCCAGAAGCTTTTTCAGCTTCCACATCAGCAACTTCAACTGCAAATGGATTTTCGATTGCACGGATATAAGTAGTCAAAGCGTCCGCGTCGTGTGGAGGCATTTGTCCACCGTCTTCACCGTAAACCTTGTAACCGTTAAATGGAGCAGGGTTGTGGCTGGCTGTGACCATGATACCTGCGAAACAGTTGAGGTGACGAACTGCAAATGATAGTTCTGGAGTTGGACGGAGGCTTTCAAATACGTAAGATTTGATACCGTGTTTAGCAAGAACTGTCGCAGACTCAAAGGCAAACTCTGGTGAGAAGTGACGGCTATCGTAGGCGATTGCGACACCACGTTCTTTTTCATTTCCACCTTTTGATTCAATCAAACGAGCCAATCCTTCAGTAGCTTGGCGAACAACGTAGATGTTGATGCGGTTTGTACCAGCACCAATCAGGCCACGCATACCTGCAGTACCAAATTCAAGATTGGTATAGAAGGCATCTTCCTTCGTTTTTTCATCCATATTTTCCAAATCTTGACGAAGATAGTCAGGAAGCTCCGCAAAATCAACCCATTTCTGGTAATTTTCTTGGTAAGACATTGAAATTCTCCTTTTTGTAAATTGTTTTAACCGTTCACATTATAGCACTTTTTAGCGTTTTAGTAAAACCTTAGCATAACTTTCAGAATAGTGGTGACATATGCCGGTTTATCAAGTCTTGAATGCCTTAGGGAAACATGCTATACTGTTTGTATGATTATTTTACAAGCTAATAAAATTGAACGTTCTTTTGCAGGAGAGGTTCTTTTTGATAATATCAACCTGCAAGTTGATGAACGAGACAGGATTGCTCTTGTTGGGAAAAATGGAGCAGGTAAGTCTACTCTTTTGAAGATTTTGGTTGGAGAAGAGGAGCCAACTAGTGGAGAAATCAATAAGAAAAAAGATATTTCTCTGTCTTACCTAGCCCAAGATAGCCGTTTTGAGTCTGAAAATACCATCTACGATGAGATGCTTCATGTTTTTGATGATCTACGTCGGACAGAGCAACAACTTCGTCAGATGGAGCTGGAGATGGGTGAAAAGTCTGGTGAGGACTTGAATAAGCTGATGTCAGATTACGACCGCTTATCTGAGAATTTTCGCCAAGCAGGTGGCTTTACCTATGAAGCTGATATACGAGCGATTTTAAATGGATTCAAGTTTGACGAGTCTATGTGGCAGATGAAAATTGCTGAGCTTTCTGGTGGCCAAAACACTCGTCTTGCGCTGGCCAAAATGCTCCTTGAAAAGCCAAATCTCTTGGTTTTGGACGAGCCAACCAACCATTTGGATATCGAAACCATTGCCTGGCTAGAGAATTACCTAGTAAACTATAGCGGTGCCCTCATTATTGTCAGTCACGACCGTTATTTCTTGGATAAGGTTGCGACAATTACGCTAGATTTGACCAAGCATTCCTTGGAACGCTATGTGGGCAATTACTCTCGTTTTGTTGAGCTGAAGGAGCAAAAACTTCTAACTGAAGCTAAAAATTATGAAAAGCAACAGAAGGAAATTGCTGCTATGGAAGATTTTGTCAATCGTAATCTAGTCCGAGCTTCAACGACCAAACGTGCCCAATCTCGTCGCAAGCAACTTGAAAAAATGGAACGTTTAGACAAGCCTGAAGCTGGTAAGAAATCAGCTAATATGACCTTCCAGTCTGAGAAAACGTCTGGTAATGTTGTATTGACTGTTGAAAATGCGGCTGTTGGCTATGATGGGGAAGTCCTGTCAGAACCGATTAACCTAGACCTTCGTAAGATGAATGCTGTTGCCATCGTTGGTCCAAATGGAATCGGCAAGTCAACCTTTATCAAGTCTATTGTGGACCAGATTCCTTTTATCAAGGGAGAAAAGCGCTTTGGCGCTAATGTTGAGGTTGGTTACTATGACCAAACCCAAAGCAAGCTGACACCAAGTAATACTGTATTAGATGAACTCTGGAATGATTTTAAACTGACACCAGAAGTTGAAATTCGTAGCCGCCTCGGTGCCTTCCTTTTCTCAGGAGATGATGTTAAAAAATCTGTCGGCATGCTGTCTGGTGGCGAGAAAGCTCGTTTGCTTTTGGCTAAATTGTCTATGGAGAACAACAACTTCTTGATTCTGGACGAGCCAACCAACCACTTGGATATTGATAGCAAGGAAGTGCTAGAAAATGCCTTGATTGACTTTGATGGAACCTTGCTTTTTGTCAGCCACGACCGTTACTTTATCAATCGTGTGGCAACTCATGTTCTGGAATTGTCTGAGCATGGCTCAACTCTCTACCTTGGAGATTACGACTACTATGTTGAGAAGAAAGCAGAAGTAGAGATGATTCAAACTGAGGAAGCTTCAACTAGCAATCAAGCAAAAGAAGCAAGTCCAGTCAATGACTATCAGGCCCAGAAAGAAAGTCAAAAAGAAGCCCGCAAGCTCATGCGACAAATCGAAAATCTAGAAGCTGAAATCGAAGAGTTAGAAAGTCAAAGTCAAGCCATTTCTGAACAAATGTTGGAAACCAACGATGCAGGTAAACTCATGGAATTGCAGGCGGAGCTGGACAAAATCAGCCACCGTCAGGAAGAAGCTATGCTTGAGTGGGAAGAATTATCAGAGCAGGTGTAAAGATGGAACATCTTGGAAAAGTATTTCGTGAATTTCGGACAAGTGGAAATTATTCTTTAAAGGAGGCGGCAGGGGACTCCTGTTCAACTTCTCAGTTATCTCGCTTTGAGCTTGGGGAGTCTGACCTAGCAGTCTCACGTTTCTTTGAGCTTTTGGATAACATTCATGTAACAATCGAAAATTTCATGGATAAGGCAAGGAATTTTCATAATCATGAACATGTTGCCATGATGGGACAAATTGTGCCTCTTTACTATTCAAATGATATTGCAGGTTTTCAAAAGCTTCAAAGAGAACAACTTGAAAAGGCTAAGAGTTCGACGAATCCCCTTTATTTTGAGCTGAACTGGATTTTGTTGCAAGGTCTGATTTGTCAAAGAGATGCGAGTTATGAGATGAAGCAGGATGATTTGGATAAGGTAGCAGATTATCTCTTCAAAACAGAAGAATGGACCATGTATGAATTGATTCTTTTCGGGAACCTTTATAGTTTCTACGATGTAGACTATGTCACTCGGATTGGTAGAGAAGTTATGGAGAGGGAGGAATTTTATCAAGAGATTGGTCGCCATAAGAGATTGGTGTTGATTTTGGCTCTCAATTGTTACCAGCATTGTTTAGAGTATCTTTCTTTTGACAATGCAAGCTATTTTGAGACTTATACAGAGAAGATTATTGGTAAAGGTATTAAGCTTTATGAGCGTAATGTTTTTCATTATTTAAAAGGCTTTGCCTTATATCAAAAAGGACAGTGTAAAGAAGGTTGTAGCCAGATGCAAGAGGCCATGCATATTTTTGACGTGCTAGGTCTTCCAGAGCAAGTAGCCTATTATCAGGAACACTATGAAAAATTTGTCAAAGATTAATTTTCCCAAATAAGGGAAAAAATAAAAAGCTCCTTTCAGTTTTGATACAATAGTTTCAAAATTTGAGAGGAGTTTTTATATGAATCGCTATGCAGTACAGTTGATTAGCCGTGGAGCTGTTAACAAGATAGGGAATATGCTCTATGATTATGGAAATAGTGTCTGGTTGGCTTCCATGGGAACTATCGGACAGACAGTTTTAGGAATGTATCAGATTTCTGAACTCATCACATCTATTCTCATCAACCCCTTTGGCGGAGTCGTTTCAGACCGTTTTTCTCGTCGTAGGATTTTAATGACGACAGACCTTGTTTGTGGGATTCTTTGTCTGGCTATTTCTTTCATAAGGAATGATAGCTGGATGATTGGGGCTTTGATTTTTGCCAACATTGTTCAGGCGATTGCCTTTGCCTTTTCTCGTACAGCCAATAAAGCTATCATAACTGAAGTGGTGGAGAAAGATGAGATTGTGATCTATAATTCTCGCTTAGAGCTGGTTTTGCAGGTTATAGGTGTTAGCTCTCCTGTTCTTTCCTTCCTTGTTTTACAATTTGCAAGTCTCCATATGACGCTATTACTAGACTCGCTGACTTTTTTCATAGCTTTTGTTCTAGTGGCTTTCCTTCCAAAAGAGGAAGCAAAAGTTCAAGAGAAAAAAGCTTTTACTGGGAGAGATATTTTTGTAGATATCAAGGATGGGTTACACTATATCTGGCATCAGCAAGAAATTTTCTTCCTTTTGCTGGTAGCTTCCAGTGTTAATTTCTTTTTTGCTGCTTTTGAATTTCTCCTCCCCTTTTCGAATCAGCTTTACGGGTCAGAAGGAGCCTATGCAAGTATTTTAACTATGGGGGCTATTGGTTCCATCATTGGGGCTCTTCTAGCTAGTAAAATTAAAGCTAATGTTTATAATCTGTTGATTTTACTGGCTTTGACAGGTGTCGGAGTTTTTATGATGGGATTACCACTTCCAAATTTGCTTTCCTTTTCTGGAAATTTAGTTTGTGAATTATTTATGACGATTTTTAATATTCACTTTTTTACTCAAGTACAAACCAAGGTTGAGAGCGAATTTCTTGGGAGAGTACTAAGTACAATTTTTACCTTAGCTATTCTATTTATGCCTATTGCAAAAGGATTTATGACAGTCCTGCCAAGTGTACATCTCTCTTCTTTCCTGATAATTGGAAGTGGTGTTATCATCTTGTCTTGTATATCGTTTATTTATGTTCGAACTCATTTTGAAAAAGAGACATAAGTTTGCTTGGACTTCAAAAATAATTCCAATCTAAGTATTTTTTCCGCCCTTCTCGTTTGTGAGGAGGGCTTAGTTTATGGTAAAATGGTTTTATGAATAAAAGAATGAATGAGTTAGTCGCCTTGCTCAATCGCTATGCGACTGAGTACTATACCAGCGATAATCCGTCGGTTTCAGACAGTGAGTATGACCGCCTTTACCGTGAGTTGGTTGAGTTGGAGGCTGCCTATCCAGATCAAGTATTAGCAGACAGTCCGACCCATCGTGTTGGTGGCAAGGTTTTAGATGGTTTTGAAAAATACAGTCATCAGTATCCTCTTTATAGTTTGCAGGATGCTTTTTCACGTGAGGAGCTTGAAGCTTTTGATGCGCGTGTTCGTAAGGAAGTGGCCCATCCAACCTATATTTGTGAGCTGAAAATCGATGGTTTGTCAATCTCGCTGACTTATGAAAAGGGGATTTTGCTTGCTGGGGCAACGCGTGGAGATGGTTCTATTGGGGAAAATATCACAGAAAATCTTAAGCGTGTTAAGGATATTCCTTTGACCTTGCCAGAAGAACTAGATATCACAGTTCGTGGAGAATGTTATATGCCACGCGCTTCTTTTGACCAGGTTAACCAAGCTCGCCAAGAAAATGGAGAGCCTGAATTTGCCAATCCTCGTAATGCGGCAGCAGGCACCCTGCGACAGTTGGATACAGCTGTAGTAGCCAAGCGCAATCTTGCAACGTTCCTCTATCAAGAAGCCAGTCCTTCAACTCGTGACAGCCAAGAAAAGGTTTTGAATCATCTTGAACAACTAGGCTTTGTGGTCAATCCTAAGCGGATTTTGGCTGAAAACATAGATGAAATCTGGCATTTTATCCAAGAAGTAGGAGAGGAACGAGACAGTCTTCCCTATGATATCGATGGGGTAGTGATCAAGGTAAACGACCTAGCAGGTCAAGAAGAACTTGGCTTTACCGTTAAGGCTCCAAAGTGGGCAGTAGCCTACAAGTTCCCAGCTGAAGAAAAAGAAGCCCAATTACTCTCAGTTGACTGGACAGTAGGCCGTACGGGTGTTGTAACCCCAACTGCTAATCTGACCCCTGTTCAGCTGGCCGGAACAACTGTTAGCCGTGCGACCCTGCACAATGTGGATTATATTGCTGAAAAAGATATCCGCAAAGACGACACGGTTATCGTCTATAAGGCTGGTGATATCATCCCTGCTGTTTTACGTGTCGTAGAGTCCAAACGGGTTTCTGAAGAAAAACTAGATATCCCTATAAACTGCCCAAGTTGTGACTCTGACTTGTTGCACTTTGAAGATGAAGTGGCCCTTCGTTGTATCAATCCGCGTTGCCCTGCTCAAATCATGGAAGGTTTGATCCACTTTGCCTCTCGAGATGCCATGAATATTACAGGCCTTGGTCCATCAGTAGTTGAGAAACTCTTTGCTGCCAATTTAGTCAAGGATGTGGCGGATATTTACCGCTTGAAAGAAGACGATTTCCTCCTTTTAGAGGGTGTTAAGGAAAAGTCTGCTGCTAAACTGTATCAAGCCATTCAAGCATCTAAGGAAAATTCTGCCGAGAAGCTCTTATTTGGTTTGGGAATTCGCCATGTAGGAAGCAAGGCCAGTCAGCTCTTACTTCAACATTTCCATTCAATTGAAAATCTGGCACAGGCAGATCCAGAGGAAGTGGCTAGTATTGAAAGTTTGGGTGGTGTGATTGCCAAGAGTCTTCAGACTTATTTTGAGACAGAAGGCTCTGAAATTCTCCTAAGAGAATTGAAAGAAGCTGGGGTAAATCTGGACTATAAAGGTCAGACTGTAGTGGCAGATGCGGCCTTGTCAGGTTTAACAGTTGTATTGACTGGAAAATTGGAACGGCTCAAGCGCTCAGAAGCTAAAAGTAAACTCGAAAGTCTTGGTGCCAAGGTAACAGGCAGTGTTTCTAAAAAGACAGACCTTGTTGTTGCAGGAGCAGATGCTGGAAGTAAACTTCAAAAAGCACAAGAACTTGGTATCGAAGTTCGAGACGAAGCCTGGTTAGAAAGTCTGTAATGATCGTTTAAAATCAGAGTTTAGACAGTATAACTAGTTTGTTAATCAGGACAAAATCGGTCAAAAATTTATTAGTAAAATAGAAACAAATCAAAAAAGGAAAAATAAAAAATGTATAACTACCCTATGCGCATTCATTACCATCGCAAGAATGGTGAATACGACACTTGCTCTTTTGTAAAAAGTCAAGATCAGAGAATCGATTTATTAACCTATAAGGAAGATTATTTCGGCGCCTTATTTACCTTTGAACACTCGAGTGATAGAGCTGTCGAGACCCTAAATTTTGTGGTTCATACAGGTCAAACCAGTAAAGAATATGCTATCCGTTTTAATCATTATCCTCTTTTAACAGAGGTTTGGATTTTGGAAGGGGATGATAGGATTTATTACTCTGAAAATCCTGCAATTGCAAGTCCTTTCTATAAAAATCAAAATCCATTTGCCTTTGATAAGGCTATTAACAGTGCTAGTTTTGACCATCATTGGGGTTACCAAGGAGAATTGGGGTGCCGTGTAGAGGACAATCAGGCTCATTTTTCCCTTTGGGCTCCTACAGCTACAGAAGTGCAGGTTGTTGTTTATGAATCAGCTACTAATGATGCACCTGTTTGGAAAACTTTTGAGATGGAGAGAGGCAATAGTTACTCTTATAACCATAAAGACAATACAATCGGTGTCTGGAGTTTGGATGTTGAGGAAGATTTGACTGGTAAGGCTTATCAGTATCAAGTCCAATTCCCTCATCACCAAACAATGACACGCGATCCTTACACCATCGCGACCAGTCCTGATGGCAAACGTTCAGCTATCCTGAGCCATGAAGAAAAGCAAGTTGAAAACTTTAAGGTCAAGCACGGTTCGGAGGCTACTTGGCGCTTGGCAAATCCATGTAAGGCAGTTATTTGTGAAATGCACATTCGTGATTTGACCAAATCACCGACCTCAGGTGTGGATGAACATCTTCGAGGAACTTTCTTGGGTGCTGCTCAGACTGGAACAGTTAACCAGTACGGCCAGTCAACTGCTTTTGATTATATCAAGAAGATAGGTTACAATTATGTTCAGTTGCAACCAATTGCAGACCGTCACAAAGAATACGATGCTGATGGGAATGTAACCTACAACTGGGGTTATGACCCACAAAACTATAATGCACCAGAAACCAGTCTTTCAACAAATCCAGATGATCCAGCTCAGGTTATTCGTGATTTGAAGACCATGGTTCAAGCTTATCACGATGCGGGTATTGGTGTTATTATGGATGTGGTCTATAATCATACCTTCTCAGTTGTTGATGCACCTTTCCAAACAACTGTTCCTGATTACTACTATCGTATGAATCCAGACGGTACCTTCCAGAATGGAACGGGTGTTGGAAATGAAACAGCCAGTGAACACGAAATGTTCCGCAAGTATATGATTGATTCCCTCCTATACTGGGTACAGGAATACAATATCGACGGCTTCCGTTTTGATTTGATGGGGATTCATGATGTCAAGACCATGCAGATGATTCGTCAGAGTTTGGATGAAATTGACCCTAACATTATCCTTTATGGAGAAGGATGGGATATGGGAACAGGTCTTGCGCCTTATGATAAGGCCAAGAAAGACAATGCCTACCAGATGCCAAATATTGGTTTCTTTAATGACAATCAGCGCGATGCTGTCAAAGGTGGAGAAGTCTACGGTGCTATCAAGTCAGGTTTTGTCAGCGGTGCTGCGACAGAGCCAATTCTAGCCAAAGCAATCCTAGGCAGTCGTGAATTAGGAACCTATACACATCCAAATCAAGTACTTAACTATGTGGAAGCCCATGACAATTACAATCTTCACGATTTATTGGCAACTCTTCATCCAGACCAAAGTTCAGAGCAAATCATGCGCAAGGTCGAAACTGCCACAGCCATGAATCTGCTCATGCAAGGGATGGCCTTTATGGAAATCGGTCAAGAATTTGGTCGTACCAAACTGGTTGCGACTGGTGAGAATGGTGAGTTGACACATGATGATAGAGAGCGTGCCATGAATAGCTATAATGCTCCTGACAGTGTGAATCAAGTCAACTGGGACTTGCTTAATGAGCGTCAAGACAGTATTGACTTTATCCGTCAGATGATTCGATTGAAGACAGAAACCAGTGCCTTTTCTTACCCTACTTATGAAGAAATTTACCATCATGTCTTTGTTCATTCAGCAAATGAGCATAGTGGTTGGATTGTTTATGAAATTCACGGGGAAGAACACTTATTAGTTGTCTTTAATGCTAAAGGGCAAGACTTCCAGTTTGAAAATGCTGGAAATCTAGAACTGTTGGTGACCAATAGCCATTTAGCTGATAAAGACACGGTTGGTGGCGTTAGCGCCAGCGTCTTTAAAGTTTTGTAGAATTTTACAATTTAAATTCATTTACAGTGCTTTATCTCTTAAAAACAATAAAATCAGGAAATTCATTTCCTGGTTTATTTTTTTACTTAAAATTATATTTTTGTTAGCAAAATAACGAACTTTATGATAGTATTGTTAAAAAACAATTCGTTTTCAAAGATTTTCCGAAAATTTCTTGATTTACAAGTGAATATATCAGTGAATTTGTTGAAGACTTTCAAAAGAATTTTTAGCAAATTCCGTAATTTACTTGAATCTTCCCTAAAAAGGTAGTATAATAAATCTATAGAAAACGCTTACAAAGGATAGGAGGGTGTATGGATAAGAAAAAAGCTTTAGAAACTTTTATGACAGGTGAGAATTTTCACCTCCAGCATTATCTGGGAGCGCATAGGGAAGAAAAAGATGGTGAGTCTGGCTATACTTTCCGAGTTTGGGCACCCAATGCTCAGGCAGTTCACTTGGTAGGGGATTTCACCAATTGGCTTGAAAATCAAATTCCGATGGAACGGAATGAATTTGGAATTTGGGAAGTCTTTACCAGTCTTGCTCAAGAAGGCCAAATTTATAAGTATCATATCACACGATCAAACGGTCATCAGCTTATGAAGATTGATCCCATGGCCGTTCGATATGAGGCACGACCTGGGACTGGTGCTATTTTAACAGATATTCCAGAAAAGAAATGGAAGGATGGACTTTGGTTAGCTCGTAGAAAACGCTTGAGCTTTGAAGAGCGTCCTGTCAATATTTATGAGGTCCATGCTGGATCTTGGAAGAGAAATCCTGATGGCAGCCCCTATAGTTTTGCTCAATTGAAAGATGAACTCATTCCTTATTTAGTTGAGATGAACTATACTCACATTGAGTTTATGCCCTTGATGTCTCACCCACTAGGTTTGAGTTGGGGCTATCAGCTTATGGGTTACTTTGCTCTAGAGCATGCCTATGGTCGCCCTGAAGAGCTTCAAGATTTTGTTGAGGAATGTCACTTAAACAATATAGGCGTTATTGTAGACTGGGTACCTGGTCACTTTACTATCAATGATGATGCCTTGGCCTATTATGATGGGACGCCTACTTTTGAATACCAAGACCATAATAAGGCTCATAACTACGGTTGGGGAGCACTCAATTTTGACCTTGGAAAGAATGAAGTCCAGTCTTTCTTGATTTCTAGTATTAAGTTTTGGATTGACTTTTACCATTTGGACGGTATTCGAGTGGATGCGGTTAGCAACATGCTCTATCTTGACTACGATGACGCTCCATGGACACCTAATAAAGATGGGGGCAATCTCAACTACGAGGGATATTATTTCTTAAAGCGTTTGAATGATGTCATTAAACAAGCTCATCCAGATGTGATGATGATTGCAGAAGAAAGCTCATCTGCAACACAGATTACTGACACCAAGGATTCAGATGGTCTTGGCTTTGATTATAAATGGAATATGGGTTGGATGAATGATATCCTCCGATTCTACGAAGAAGATCCGATTTATCGTAAATACGACTTTAACCTGGTGACTTTCAGCTTTATGTATGTCTTCAAGGAGAATTATCTCCTACCATTCTCGCATGACGAAGTGGTTCATGGAAAGAAGAGTATGATGCACAAGATGTGGGGAGATCGTTATAATCAATTCGCAGGCTTGCGCAATCTTTACACCTACCAAATTTGTCACCCAGGTAAAAAATTGCTCTTCATGGGTAGTGAATATGGGCAATTCCTAGAATGGAAATCTGAAGAACAGTTGGAATGGTCTAATCTAGAAGATCCAATGAATGCTAAGATGAAGTATTTCACTTCTCAGCTAAACCAGTTTTACAAAGACCACCGCTGTTTGTGGGAAATTGATACTAGCTATGATGGTATTGAAATCATTGATGCGGATAATCGAGACCAGAGTGTTCTGTCCTTCATCCGTAAGGGTAAAAAGGGCGACATGTTAGTCTGTGTCTTTAATATGGCACCTGTTGAACGAAAAGATTTTACAATCGGCCTTCCTGTTGCAGGTATTTATCAGGAAGTATGGAATACTGAGTTAGAAGAGTGGGGAGGTGTCTGGAAAGAACACAATCAAACTGTTCAAACGCAAGAAGGACTATGGAAGGATTATGAGCAGACCTTGACTTTTACCTTACCTGCTATGGGAGCTAGTGTATGGAAAATCAAGCGTCGCTTGAAATCTGATAAAACTGTCACAAGTAAAAACCAAAAAGGAGTAGAAAATGAAGAATGAAATGTTAGCTTTGATTCTTGCTGGTGGGCAAGGAACTCGTCTCGGTAAACTTACTCAAAGCATCGCAAAACCAGCTGTGCAATTTGGTGGGCGCTACCGTATCATTGACTTTGCTCTCTCAAACTGTGCCAACTCAGGCATCAACAATGTTGGAGTCATTACACAGTATCAACCACTTGCTCTCAACAATCATATTGGAAATGGTTCAAGTTGGGGTCTAGATGGGATTAATTCTGGTGTCTCTATCCTTCAACCTTATTCTGCAAGTGAAGGAAATCGTTGGTTCGAAGGGACTAGTCACGCTATTTATCAAAATATCGACTATATCGATAGTGTCAATCCTGAGTATGTTTTGATTCTTTCGGGTGACCATATCTATAAGATGGACTACGATGCTATGCTCCAATCTCACAAGGATAATAATACTAGTTTGACAGTAGCTGTTCTAGATGTACCTCTTAAAGAAGCTAGCCGTTTTGGTATCATGAATACAGATGCAAATAACCGCATTGTTGAATTTGAAGAGAAACCAGCCCAACCTAAATCTACCAAAGCCTCTATGGGGATTTACATCTTTGATTGGCAACGTCTCCGCAATATGTTAGTCGCTGCTGAAAAGAGCAATGTCGATATGTCAGACTTTGGTAAAAATGTCATTCCAAATTACCTTGAGTCGGGTGAAAGTGTTTATGCCTACGAATTTAATGGTTACTGGAAAGACGTTGGTACTATTGAGTCGCTTTGGGAAGCGAACATGGAGTACATTTCTCCAGAAAATGCCTTGGATAGCCGTAACCGTCAATGGAAGATTTACTCAAGAAACTTAATTTCACCACCAAACTTCCTTGGGACAAATGCTCATGTGGAAGATTCCTTGGTTGTAGACGGATGTTTCGTTGATGGAACGGTTAAACACTCTATTCTTTCAACAGGGGCGCAAGTTCGCGAAGGAGCAGAAGTAGTAGATTCAGTTATCATGAGTGGAGCCATTATTGGACACGGAGCTAAAATCAAACGTGCCATTATTGGTGAAGGTGCAGTTATTTCTGATGGTGTCGAAATTGATGGAACAGAAGAAGTACAAGTTGTAGGATATGATGAAGTAGTGGGGGTAGCAACAGATGAAGATTGATAAATATTCTGCCATTTTAGGAAACACAGTTGGTTTTCATGATATGTCAACATTGACAGACCACCGTCCAGTAGCTAGTTTGCCATTTGGCGGTAAATATCGTTTGATTGACTTCCCGCTCTCAAGTCTTGCCAATGCTGGTGTTCGTAGTGTTTTTGGTATTTTTCAGCAGGATAATATTAGTTCTGTTTTTGACCATATCCGTTCAGGGCGTGAGTGGGGCTTGTCAACTCTTCTTAGTCACTATTATCTAGGAATTTATAATACACGCGTTGAGAGTAGCACGGTAGGAAAAGAATATTATCAACAGCTACTCACCTATTTAAAACGCTCTGGGTCAAACCAAACAGTATCACTCAACTGTGATGTTTTGATTAATATTGATTTAAACCAAGTGTTCCACCTTCATAACACAACGAAGGGACCTATTACAGTTGTTTATAAGAAACTTCCTAAGAAAGATATTTCAGAAGTGAACGCGATCTTGGAAGTGGATGAAACAGACCATGTTCGTTCTCACACGCTATTTGATAGAAAATCAACAGAAGAAATGTTCAATATGTCTACAGATATTTTTGTTATTGATACACCTTGGTTGATTGAACGCTTAGAAGAAGAAGCTAAGAAAGAACATCCAGAGAAATTGCGTTATGTTTTACGGGATTTAGCTGCAAAAGAAGGGGCTTTTGCCTACGAGTACACAGGCTACCTTGCAAATATTCATTCTGTAGAGTCTTATTACCAAGCTAACAAAGATATGCTTGAATCACAGAAATTCTATTCTCTCTTCTCACCAAATCAAAAGATTTATACAAAGGTCAAAAACGAAGAACCAACTTACTACGCTAACACATCTAAGGTAAGCACATCTCAGTTTGCTTCTGGTAGTATCATTGAAGGTAAAGTGGCTAATTCTGTTCTATCACGTAATATTCATGTTTACAAGGATAGCTTGATTAAAGATAGTATCTTATTCCCTCGTGTTGTTATTGGAGAAGGTGCTCAGGTAGAATATGCTATCTTGGACAAGGGTGTTGAAGTTGCGGATGGAGTTGTGATCCGTGGAACTGCAGAACATCCAGTCGTCGTTAAGAAAGGTGCTAAAGTAACAGAGGATATTCATTCATGAAAATTTTATTTGTAGCAGCTGAGGGGGCACCCTTTTCAAAAACAGGTGGTTTGGGAGACGTTATTGGCGCTCTTCCAAAATCATTGACAAAAGCAGGGCATGAAGTTGCAGTAATTTTACCCTACTATGACATGGTAGAGGCTAAATTTGGAAATCAGATTGAAGATGTTCTTCATTTTGAGGTGAGTGTTGGTTGGCGCAGACAGTATTGTGGAATTAAGAAAACAGTCTTAAATGGTGTAACCTTCTACTTTATTGACAACCAATATTATTTCTTCCGTGGTCATGTTTACGGTGATTTTGATGACGGAGAACGCTTTGCTTTCTTCCAACTTGCTGCCATTGAGGCAATGGAAAGGATTGATTTTATCCCTGATTTTCTCCATGTTCATGACTATCATACAGCTATGATTCCTTTCTTGTTAAAGGAAAAATATCGTTGGATTCAAGCCTATGAGGACATTAAAACTGTTTTAACCATTCATAATTTGGAATTCCAAGGACAATTCTCAGAAGGGATGTTATGGGATTTGTTTGGAGTTGGCTTTGAACGTTATGCTGATGGTACCCTTCGCTGGAACAACTGTCTGAACTGGATGAAGGCTGGAATTCTTTACGCAGACCGTGTTTCAACCGTTTCACCTAGCTATGCTCATGAAATTATGACCAGCCAGTTTGGTTGTAATTTGGATCAGATTCTTCGAATGGAGTCTGGTAAAGTTTCTGGTATCGTGAATGGGATTGATGCTGACCTGTATAATCCTCAGACGGATGCCCTTTTAGACTATCATTTTAATCAGGAAGATTTGTCTGGAAAAGCCCAAAACAAGGCAAAATTGCAAGAAAGAGTTGGCTTGCCAGTTAGAGCTGACGTTCCTCTGGTGGGAATTGTTTCTCGTTTGACACGTCAAAAAGGTTTTGATGTGGTGGTCGAAAGTTTGCACCATATCTTGCAAAATGATATTCAGATTGTTCTTTTGGGAACTGGAGATTCAGCCTTTGAAGGAGCTTTCTCATGGTTTGCTCAGATTTACCCAGACAAGCTATCAGCAAATATCACTTTTGATGTCAAACTAGCTCAAGAAATCTACGCTGCTTGTGACCTCTTCCTCATGCCGAGTCGTTTTGAACCGTGTGGCTTGTCTCAAATGATGGCTATGCGTTATGGAACCTTGCCATTGGTTCATGAAGTTGGTGGCTTGCGAGATACCGTTCGCTCTTTCAATCCAATCGAAGGAAGCGGTACTGGTTTTAGCTTTGACAATCTATCTCCTTATTGGTTAAATTGGACTTTCCAAACAGCATTGGACTTGTATAGAAACCATCCTGACGTTTGGAGAAACTTACAAAAACAAGCTATGGAGTGTGATTTCTCATGGGATACAGCCTGCAAGTCATATCTAGACTTGTACCAAAGTTTAGTTAACTAATAGATAAAATCGTATGATGACTTCATACGATTTTTGGGCTGTTTAGAGAGGAGAACTGATGTCTCAAGTAAAAGGCTTGTGTGTCATGGATGTTGATGGAACCTTAATCCTAGAAGAAGTGATTGATTTGTTGGGTAGAGAGGCAGGTTGTGAGGAGGAAATTTCGCAGATTACAAGTCAGGCAATGCGAGGAGAGATAGACTTTGAAAGCAGTTTAAGAAAAAGAGTGTCCTTGTTGGAAGGCCTTTCTATTTCGGTCTTTGATAAAGTCTTCAACTCTATTCATCTATCTCCAAATGCCCAAGAATTCATCTCAATTCTCCAAAAGAAAGGCATTTTAGTTGGTCTGGTGTCTGGTGGATTTACTCCAATAGTTGAGAGGCTTGCAAAATCTCTTGGTATTGCCTATTTCTCTGCTAATCAACTTGAAGTCAAAGATGGTCTTCTAACAGGGAAATTAGTTGGACAAATTATAAGTCCCCAGGTCAAAAAAGAGACTCTGGAAAAATGGAGAAAGGAACTAAAATTTTCTAAAGAAAGAACGATTGCAATCGGTGATGGGGCTAATGACTTATTAATGTTGAAGTCAGCAGGACTGGGAATTGCTTTTTGTGCCAAAGAGGTACTCAAAAAAGAAATACCACATCATGTTGACAAGAGGGATTTTTTAGAAGTTCTTCCTTTGATTAACTTTTTAGAATGAGGGAAAATATGAAGATTATAATTGCACCGGATTCGTTTAAGGAAAGCTTGACCGCTGAAGAGGTGGCTGAAGCAATAAAAAGAGGCTTCCAACAATCGATAGCAGATGTAGAATGTCTTCTCTGCCCTGTTGGTGATGGTGGCGAAGGTACAGTAGATGCTATTCGGCATTCTATTGACCTTGAAGAAAAATGGATCCAAGTTACAGGACCTTTTGGACAAAAAGAAGCCATGCACTATTTTCAAAAAAGTCAACTGGCACTATTTGAAGTTGCCAACTTGGTTGGCCTTGGAAAAATTCCGCTAGAGAAACGAAATCCACTGCAAATCCAAACTTGTGGTATTGGAGAGTTGATTCGTCATCTCATTGCTCAAGGGATTAAAGATATCTATATCGGAGTAGGTGGTACGGCCAGTAATGACGGAGGAATTGGAATCGCTGCTGGTTTGGGTTATCAATTTTATGATATGGATGGAAATGTCTTGCCTGCTTGCGGTCAGTCCTTACTAAACTTAGCTTCTGTTTCAATAGAAAATCGCTATAAAATTCCTGAAGATGTTGACATTCGTATTTTAGCAGATGTCGTGAGTCCCTTATGTGGACATCAAGGTGCGACCTACACTTTTGGCAAACAAAAAGACCTACAACCTACTATGTTTGCAGTCGTAGATCAGGCAATCCAAGATTTTTATGAAAAAATCTCACCTGCAACATTGGAAATTAAAGGAGCAGGAGCTGGTGGAGGCATTGCTGCTGGTTTGTGTGCCTTTGCTCAGGCAAATATCGTGTCGGGAATTGATACCTGCTTGAACCTAATCAACTTTGATAAGAAAGTTGCAGATGCTGATTTGGTTATTATTGGAGAAGGAAGGCTAGATCGTCAAAGCTTAGCAGGTAAAGCGCCTATTGGTGTTGCAAAAAGAACTCCTGTCGGAGTTCCTGTTATTGCTATTTGCGGTAGTATTGCTGAGGATTTACCTTCCCTACCATTTGAGAATATCCAAGCGGCTTTTTCAATTTTGGAGAAAAGTGAACCTCTAGAAGATAGTTTGAAAAATGCCAGTCTCTATTTGGAGCACACG
Source organism: uncultured bacterium (assembly GCA_963508345.1). Lineage (GTDB taxonomy): Bacteria > Bacillota > Bacilli > Lactobacillales > Streptococcaceae > Streptococcus. Next base: position 687 of record CAUOWW010000029.1, on the reverse strand, counting down.
GCTGCCAATATAGGGCGTTTATTAAATATGCGCAAGATCTAGCCAAACCATTTCTTCCAGATGGATATTTTGGCTGGTTCTTCCTTTTCACCTTCCCAAAGTTTTGCAAAAGCAAGTCGAAGATCCTTTTCTTCTACTTGAACTGGTGCATTGGTATGGATAATCAGGCCAAAAGGAGAAGAAGTATGCTCTTCAGATACAATGGTAGCTTGACTATCAGTTTCTTTTGCTTCTTTTAAGTAGAAAACTTGCTTGTCAAATTCGATAGTTGGTGAAATCTTTACAAATAGCGGCTCTGCTTTTTCCTGAAGGTTTTCTAAAATAGATAAAAAGCCTTTTTCTAACTGAGGGCTATTTGCTGTGTCAATATCTGCATATCCAAGAACTCTTTCCTCAAAAGTACCAAGATAGCGCCTTTGCTCATCAGGATTTAATTTTGCTCCACCATGAGCTTTTTCAAGTAATTGTTTTGATAAATCTGTCATGAAAACAGTATATCATAAAAGTTAGAATAAAACAGACAAAAGAAAGCGATTACTTTATAAAGTTAAGGAAAATTTGCACAAAGATAACGTTTTTTCTTGAAAAAGGAGGGGTTTTAAGGTATTATAGAGGTGTAAAAAATTTAACTCATAAGGAGAGTAAAAAATGTCAATTATTACTGATGTTTACGCTCGCGAAGTCCTA
>CAUOWW010000028.1:0-18213 GCA_963508345.1 uncultured bacterium | reverse complement strand
AGATTTTTTTGTTTCACTAGGATTTTAGCCCGAGCTCAAATCAGCTCTCTGATTTTCAGAGGGCTTTTTACGTTGTCACCTTACCTCGATATACTCAAGTATTATCTTTACTTACGGTTCCTAGCACTATAAAACCAACTATATTCATTTGTTCTCATCTTGTTCCATTGTTGAAAATATGGTATACTTTTCATGAGAATTTTCTAAATTTTTAAGATTCTATCAAAGGAGGTTTGCATGCTTTCCAAATTTTCTGGAAGCCGACAAGACCAGCAATTTGTGTTACTTTTAGTTGTTTTGCTAGGTATTTTAGGGATTTCTCTCTTTCTAGCAGTTTCAATGGGATCTGTTGCGATTGATCTAGGAGATACCTATCGGATTATTTTGAGCAGGTTAGGATTTCCTCTTGAGATAGGAGAGGTTTCCAAGTCCACTCTTGCCATTGTATGGAACATGAGATTCCCTCGAGTATTGTTAGGTCTGATAGTAGGAGCAGGCCTTTCTATGTGTGGTAGTGTGATGCAGTCCACGGTAAACAATCCCATCGCTGAGCCCTATGTCTTAGGAATATCTGCGGGTGCAACTCTAGGAGCAACCCTAAGCATCATTCTTGGTTTAAAAGTGATGATTAGCCTTGGCGCTTTTCTTGGCGCTATTTTGGCAACAATTGCTGTCCTCATCATTGCCTCTATGCAGGGAAGGATGACGACTTCTAGTCTGATTTTAGCAGGAACGGTGGTCAATGCTCTCTTTCTGGCTTTTTCAAACTTTATTATCTCAGTTGGAGCTAATGCGGATAGTGTGATGACCATTAAGTTTTGGACTATGGGCTCGCTCGCTGGGACTTCCTGGTCTGACTTAGTCTTGCCAACTATAGTAGTAGGAATGGCCTTTCTATTTTTCTCTACTCAGTATCGTGTTTTCAATGCGATGATGATGGGAGATGAGGCTGCTTTAACTTTGGGGATTCCCTTACGCTTTTATTGGTATCTTTATGTGACCATGGTGGCTGTGCTGACAGCAGTCTTAGTGGCAACCTGTGGGATTATTGGATTTGTCGGTCTGATTACTCCACATTTAGCTCGAGGGTTAGTAGGAACGAATTACAAGAGGCTTTTTCCCGTTGCAACCTTGCTGGGTGCCCTCTTTGTCATCTGGGCAGACGTACTCTCTCGTATCATCATTTCAAACGCAGAGCTTCCTATTGGTATTTTCACAGCCTTAGTAGGTGCTCCCTTTTTTATCTACATTGTTGGGGGTAGGCGAAGGGAGGTGAGGGGCTGATATGGATTTGATTTGTCAGGACATCCATTTTGGACTAGGGGAGAAAAAAATCCTCAAAGGAGTCTCTCTTAAGGTTGAAGGGAATCAATTTCATACGATATTAGGACCAAATGGAAGCGGGAAAACCAGTCTACTTAAACTCCTCTATCATCAGGAAAAGGCGGACAAAGGCTTGATAAGCCTAGATGGAAAGCCTCTGGAACAATGGACGCTCAAAGAAACAGCCAAGCAAATGGCAGTTGTGACCCAGTTTAACCAATTGCAGTTTGATTGTACAGTTGAAGAAATCGTCTTGCTTGGAAGAACTCCCCACCTCTCTTTTTTACAGAAGGAAAGGGAAAGAGATTTTACACTTGTTCAAGATGCCCTCGTTAAGGTGGATATGCTTGAGAAGAAAACTCGTCTCTATTCGTCCCTGTCAGGGGGAGAGAAACAGCGAGTCTTACTAGCCCGCGCCTTGGCGCAAGAACCGACTCTCTTGCTCCTGGACGAACCAACCAATCACTTGGATATCAAGTATCAGTTAGACTTGTTGGCCATTGTGAAGGAGCTCAAGGTCAATGTTCTAGCTGTCCTGCATGATATTCAACTTGCTTGTCGCTATTCGGATTATCTCTATCTAATGAAAGAGGGAGAAATCCTTTACCAAGGGACTCCAAAGGAGACCATCACCCCTGAGTCATTGCAAACTGTATACGGAGTTCAAAGTCAGGTGACTTGGACCGAGGATCAGCAAGCCATGATTCACTATTTATAAGAATGAAAAGGAAAATAAGATGAAAAAAACACTAAGCATTTTACTGGTAACAGTAGCTACCTTAACCATGGCAGCTTGTGGTAACACTACTACAGAAAAAGCTACCACACAATCAAGCGCAGAAACAAGTCAAAAGGCGAGCACAGAGACGACTTATCCACTAACGATTAAGACCTATGATGCTAAAGGAAATGAAGTCGAACAAGTTTTTGATAAGGCACCTGAAAAAGTGATCACCAACAATCTTTCAACCACTGAAATCTTATTGGAGTTGGGGTTGAAGGATAAAATTGCTGGCATGCTTAACCCTGATAATGCTGTGACGGACAAATACAAGGACGCGATTGCGACTATTCCTCAAATTGGGGATAAAAAAACAGTCTCACAAGAGACAGTCCTTTCTTATGAGCCAGACGCTGTGATGGGTCGAAACATGATGTTTTCTGAAAAATCCTTGGGGACAGTTAGCACTTGGAATGAAAACAAAATCCCAGTTTATACGCAAAAAGCTTCTCTCTCAACGATTCAGCAAGATTTGGGGAATATCGTAGAAGATGTCAAAAATCTGGGAATGATTTTTAATGTTCAGGACAAGGCTAATGAATACGCAGCCCAATTACAAACTAAAATTGACGCTGTTAAGAAAGCAAATCCAGCAAGTCAAGGTGAAAAGAAAAAGGCTTTGATTATGGTTGCGTATAATGATGAAACCTTCGGTGCCTACAAGTCTGCTTTGCAAGAAAGTTTGCTGAACCAACTTGGTTATACAAACGTTGCTACGGGGACATCAGGCTTGACCTTGGAAAATCTCGTGTCAATGGATCCTGAATTGATTATCTATGTAACCAGCGACCGCAATAAAAAATTGGATGAAAAAGCAGTAGAGTTGATGAAGGCAAATGCTGTTTTGGAAAGCGTTCCTGCTATTAAAAATCAAAAAATCATGACCATCTCTTACGATGAGTTGATGGATTATGGTCCAGCAGTGATTGATTCCCTTGAGAAAATCAATGACTTTATCAATAAATAATGAGTTTGATTGGGAAGGAATTCAAGTCAAAATCAGCCTTCCTTCTAACTACGTCCCCAATCAAACCTATCCAGCTATTTTATTGAATGATGGGAACTTGGATTTCCTATCGTCTCTTTCCGAATCTGTGATTTTAGTGGGCTTGCTCTCTAAAAATCGCCTAGATGACTACACGCCCTGGAAGTCATCTGCTCTGAGAGATGGAGCTCCAGATTTTGGAGGTCAGGCCAACGTCTATCATGATCATTTATTTGGAGGTCTTTTAGACAAGTTGCAGTCGCTTTATCGCCTGGACGAAACTCGCCTTGCTTATGGAGGCTACTCACTAGGTGGTTTGGCGGCAGTCTACAGTCTTTTCAGCTTTGACAAGGTTTCCTGTGTCTTCTCCATCTGCGGTTCCTTTTGGTATCCTGATTTTGTGACTTATTGCAAGGAAGAAAAGGTGAAAAATCTAGACTGTTTGCTGTATTTACAGAATGGTCAAACAGAAGGAGCACACCATACTAATCGCTTGGCTCAAGCACCAGCCTATACTGAGCAGATCCATACCAGTCTTCAGAAATGCTATCCGAACGGTCAGTTTGTCTTTGATCCTTATGGACACCATGAACAAGTAGCTGAACGATTTCTAGCTTTTTCTAGCTGGTTGGCCCAAAAATGGAAAATCGAATAAAAGATTTATCCCTTGGCTTTTGCCAAGGGATTGTTGTATTTATTTAACCAAGGTTTTCTCTCTTTTTATCTGGATTCCATACGAAGCTCGCGATAAAGCTAAAGATGATAGTTAGGATAGCAAGGATAATGGCAATGATGAGAGCAGGGATGCGGATAAACCACCAGAGTGGATTTGGTTTTTTATCATTGTGCCATTGTTTCGTTTCTTGGTCCAAACGTTGAAATTCTGCTTGGATGCGATTGGCGACTGTTTCAATGCCTTCATCATTCATTTTCTTGATATCTGAGATATCAATTGGATTTCCAAAGTTCATATCGACACGCTCACGACTAATCAAGCCCTTCAAAGTCATGGGACCTGTATAGGTAACCGGCATGATACGGACCTTGGCCATTCTGGCAATCAGGGCAACTCCACCCTTGACATCGTTTGAGTGACGGCTTCCACTTGGAAACATGATGAGAGAGCGGTCGCTTTTTTTGAGAACATTGATAGGGTATTTGATGGCTGAGGCGCTAGGATTTTCACGGTCGATAGGAAAGGCACCACACATACGAATCCACCAGCCAAAGATACGATTGGTAAAGAGCTCTTTTTTTGCCATAAAGATAAACTGTTTTGGCTTGGTCGCAAAGGCCATGTAAACAGGATCCCACCAGGTACGGTGAGGGGCAACCAGAATATAATTTTCATCTTGATTAGGAATTTTATCAGTATTATGATAGTGGGCATTGCCATTGATGGACCATAGGAGCAAGACAACCAATCCACGTAAATAAGTATAAAACATGCGATCTCCTTCGATTATTTTCTTGTTATTATTATACCTTATCAAAGGAGGGCTGGCAAACTTTTCCCTTGACCAAGTTCATATTTGGGATGAGATTAGAATTCTTTTAGAAAAAATGATATGATAGAGTTTATGGACAAAAATAAGATTATGGGATTAACCCAAAGAGAAGTCAAGGAACGTCAGGCTCAAGGCTTGGTCAATGATTTTACTGCTTCGGCCAGTACCAGCACTTGGCAAATCGTTAAACGAAATGTCTTTACCCTTTTTAACGCTTTAAACTTTGCCATTGCTTTGGCACTAGCCTTTGTGCAGGCTTGGAGCAATCTGGTCTTCTTTGCCGTTATCTGTTTTAACGCTTTTTCTGGGATTGTGACTGAGCTACGAGCTAAACACATGGTGGATAAGCTCAATCTCATGACCAAGGAAAAGGTCAAGACTATTCGTGATGACCAAGAAGTGGCTCTGAATCCTGAAGAATTGGTGTTAGGAGATGTCATTCGTTTATCTGCAGGAGAGCAGATTCCTAGTGATGCCTTGGTTTTGGAAGGCTTTGCGGAAGTCAATGAAGCCATGTTGACGGGGGAAAGTGATTTGGTGCAAAAGGAAGTGGATGCCTTGCTTTTGTCAGGAAGTTTCCTAGCTAGTGGGTCAGTTTTAGCTCAAGTTCACCATGTCGGTGCAGACAACTATGCTGCCAAACTTATGCTTGAGGCTAAGACTGTGAAACCTATCAACTCCCGTATCATGAAATCGCTGGACAAGTTAGCAGGTTTTACTGGGAAGATTATCATTCCCTTTGGTCTAGCTCTCCTGCTAGAAGCCTTGATCTTAAAAGGCCTGCCTCTTAAGTCGTCCGTTGTAAATTCATCGACAGCCCTACTGGGAATGTTGCCCAAGGGAATCGCCCTTTTGACCATTACATCGCTCTTGACTGCGGTGATTAAGTTGGGCTTGAAAAAGGTTTTGGTGCAGGAGATGTACTCTGTTGAGACCTTGGCGCGCGTGGATATGCTCTGTTTGGATAAGACGGGTACCATCACCCAAGGAAAGATGCAGGTGGAGGCTGTTCTTCCACTGACGGAAACTTACGGTGAAGAGGCTATTGCCAGCATCCTGACAAGCTATATGGCCCATAGTGAGGATAAGAATCCAACAGCTCAAGCTATTCGCCAGCGATTCCAAGGTCAAGTAGCCTACCCTATGCTTTACAATCTTCCCTTCTCTAGCGACCGCAAGTGGGGAGCCATGGAGTTAGAAGGTTTGGGAACAGTTTTCTTAGGGGCGCCTGAGATGTTGCTGGATTCTGAGGTCCCAGAAGCCAGAGAGGCCTTGGAGAGAGGGTCACGTGTCTTGGTTTTAGCTCTCAGTCAGGAGAAATTAGACCATCACAAACCACAGAAACCATCTGATATTCAGGCTCTAGCCTTGCTGGAAATCTTGGACCCGATTCGAGAGGGAGCAGCAGAGACGCTGGACTATCTCCGTTCTCAGGAAGTGGGCCTCAAGATTATCTCTGGTGACAATCCAGTTACGGTGTCCAGCATTGCCCAGAAGGCTGGTTTTGCGGAATATGACAGCTATGTCGATTGCTCAAAAATCACGGATGAGGAATTGGTTGCTATGGCTGAGGAGACAGCTATTTTCGGACGTGTTTCCCCTCATCAAAAGAAACTCATCATCCAAACGCTGAAAAAAGCGGGTCATACAACAGCTATGACAGGGGACGGGGTTAATGATATCTTGGCCCTTCGTGAGGCGGATTGTTCTATCGTAATGGCGGAAGGGGATCCAGCGACTCGTCAGATTGCCAATCTGGTTCTCTTGAACTCAGACTTTAATGATGTTCCTGAGATTCTCTTTGAAGGTCGTCGGGTGGTCAATAACATTGCCCACATCGCCCCGATTTTCTTGATAAAGACCATCTATTCTTTCTTGCTCGCAGTTATCTGTATCGCCAGTGCTTTACTAGGTCGGTCTGAGTGGATCTTGATTTTCCCCTTCATTCCAATCCAGATTACCATGATTGACCAGTTTGTGGAAGGTTTCCCACCATTCGTTCTGACTTTTGAGCGAAATATCAAACCTGTCGAACCAAACTTCCTCAGAAGATCCATGCTTCGTGCTCTACCAAGTGCCCTCATGGTCGTCTTTAGCGTCCTCTTTGTGAAAATATTTGGAAGTAGCCAAGGTTGGTCTGAGTTAGAAATCTCAACCCTACTCTATTATCTCTTGGGGTCAATTGGTTTCTTATCCGTATTTAGAGCCTGCATGCCATTTACCCTCTGGCGTGTCCTCTTGATTATTTGGTCAGTAGGTGGCTTCCTAGCCACAGCTCTCTTCCCAAGAATCCAAAAATTACTTGAAATTTCGACCTTAACAGGACAAACATTACCTGTTTATGGTGTCATGATGTTGGTCTTTACCGTGATTTTCATCCTGACTAGTCGCTATCAAGCCAGAAAATAAAGAAAGGCTGCAATCTGTGGATTGCGGTCTTTTTAGGTGCAGGAGTGCTGGCTGAAATGTGGTATAATAAGAGGTAATAGAGTTTTGGAAAGTGAGAGAAGATGATTTCAAAGAGATTAGAATTAGTGGCTTCCTTTGTGCCACAGGGAGCCATTTTACTAGATGTGGGGAGTGATCATGCTTATTTGCCTATCGAGTTAGTCGAAAGAGGACAAATTAAAAGTGCCATTGCGGGTGAGGTGGTGGAAGGTCCCTACCAGTCTGCGGTCAAAAATGTTGAGGCTCACGGCCTAAAGGAGAAAATCCAAGTCCGTTTAGCCAATGGCTTGGCAGCTTTTGAAGAGGCAGACCAAGTGTCTGTCATTACCATTGCTGGTATGGGTGGTCGTTTGATTGCTAGGATTTTAGAAGAAGGCTTGGATAAGTTAGCTAATGTAGAGCGTCTGATTCTCCAGCCCAATAATCGTGAAGACGATTTGCGTATCTGGTTACAAGAGAACGGATTTCAGATTGTGGCAGAAAACATTCTAGAAGAAGCTGGTAAGTTTTATGAGATTTTGGTGGTGGAAGCGGGACAAATGAAGTTATCAGCCAGTGATGTTCGCTTTGGACCTATCTTGTCTAAAGAAGTCAGCCCAGTCTTTGTCCAAAAGTGGCAAAAAGAAGCTGTTAAGCTAGAGTTTGCCCTCGGACAAATCCCAGAAAAAAATCTGGAGGAACGTCAAGTTCTAGTAGATAAAATTCAAGCCATCAAGGAGGTTCTCCATGCTAGCAAGTGAAGTAATTAACGCATATGAAGCCTTTTGCCCTCAGGAATTTTCAATGGAGGGAGACAGTCGTGGCCTGCAAATTGGAACTTTGGACAAGGATATCCAAAGAGTCATGGTTGCTCTGGATATTCGTGAAGAAACGGTGGCTGAAGCTATTGAAAAGGGTGTGGATTTGATTATTGTCAAGCATGCGCCGATTTTCCGTCCCATCAATGATTTGGTAGCCAGCCGTCCGCAAAATCAGATTTATATCGACCTGATCAAGCATGACATTGCAGTTTATGTCAGCCATACCAATATTGACATCGTTGAAAATGGTCTCAATGACTGGTTCTGTCAGATGCTAGGAATCGAGGAGACGACTTATCTACAGGAGACAGGTCCAGAACGTGGAATTGGTCGTATTGGAAATGTTCAGCCTCAGACATTTGGGGAATTGGCCCAGAATGTCAAGCAAGTCTTTGGTTTAGATAGCCTTCGAATGGTGCATTATCAAGAGAGTGATTTGCAGAAGTCTATTTCAAGAGTGGCCATCTGTGGTGGGAGCGGGCAGTCTTTCTATAAGGATGCTTTAGCTAAAGGAGCGGATGTCTATATCACTGGTGATATTTACTACCACACTGCCCAGGATATGTTGTCTGATGGCTTGCTAGCATTGGACCCAGGTCACTATATTGAAGTGCTTTTTGTGGAAAAAATCGCAGAGCTTCTTAATCAATGGAAAGAGGAAAAAGGCTGGACAATCGATATTGTACCTAGTCAAGCATTGACCAATCCTTTCCACCATATCTAGTTAGAAAGTGAAAACAATGAAAAAAGTTGCTATTATCGGAGCAGGAATTGTGGGAGCAACAGCTGCCTACTACCTCTCGAAAGAAAGTGACCTAGAGGTGACCGTTTTTGACCATGGACAGGGTCAGGCTACCAAGGCCGCAGCAGGAATTATCAGCCCCTGGTTTTCCAAACGCCGCAATAAGGCCTGGTATAAAATGGCGCGCTTGGGGGCTGACTTTTATGTGGATTTATTAGCTGATTTAGAGAAGTCAGGGCAAGAAATCGACTTTTACCAGCGTTCGGGAGTCTTTCTCCTGAAAAAGGATGAAACTAAGTTGGAAGAATTTTATCAACTAGCCCTCCAGCGCAGAGAAGAATCTCCCTTGATAGGGCAATTAGCCATTCTGGACCAAGCATCAGCTAATGAATTATTCCCTGGTTTGCAGGGATTTGATCGCTTGCTCTATGCTTCTGGTGGAGCGAGAGTAGATGGTCAACTCTTAGTGACTCGTTTGCTGGAAGCCAGTCAGATCAAGCTGGTAAAAGAAAAAGTAACTCTGACACCTTTAGCATCAGGTTATCAGATTGACGAAGAGGTGTTTGATCAGGTTATTTTGGCGACGGGAGCTTGGTTGGGACACCTGTTAGAGTCTTTAGGTTATGAAGTAGATGTTCGTCCCCAAAAGGGGCAACTCCGAGATTATCAACTTGCCCAAGACATGGAAGCTTACCCTGTTGTCATGCCAGAAGGGGAGTGGGATTTGATTCCTTTTGCAGGTGGGAAATTATCCCTAGGCGCTACCCATGAAAATGATATGGGATTTGATTTGACGGTAGATAAAATCTTGCTCAAACAAATGGAGGAGGCAGCCTTGCCCAACTATCCAGTTTTAGCTAAATCGACTTCAAGGGCTGAGCGTGTGGGAGTCCGTGCCTATACCAGTGATTTCTCGCCTTTCTTTGGGCAGGTGCCAGAATTGGCAGGTGTCTATGCAGCCAGTGGACTAGGTTCATCAGGCCTCACAACTGGTCCTATCATTGGTTACCATCTAGCTCAACTGATCCAAGGCAAGGAGTTGACCTTGAACCCTCTAAATTATCCAATTGAAAACTATGTCAAACGAGTAAAAAGTGAATAATACTCAATGAAAATCAAAGAACAAACTAGGAAACTATCCGCGGGCTGCTCAAAGCACTGCTTTGAGGTTGTAGATAGAGCTGATGAAGTCAGCTCAAAACACTGCTTTGAGGTTGTGGATAGAACTGACGAAGTCAGTAACCATACCAACCCATGGCAAGGTGACGTTGACGTGATTTGAAGAGATTTTCGAAGAGTATAAGTATTTTACTGAAATTTTATCCCCCCCTCTAGGATGGCAAATGACATTCCCTATCAAAAATGGTAAAATAAGAAAAAATAATCCGAGAATCGAGGAAAGAAGATGCAAGAAAAGATTTTGGTAACGGGTGGAGCAGGTTTTATTGGAACTCACACAGTTATTGAGTTAATCCAAGCAGGTCATCAGGTTGTTGTGGTGGATAACCTTGTCAACAGCAATCGTAAAAGTTTAGAAGTTGTTGAGAGAATTACAGGAGTTGAAGTGCCTTTCTATGAGGCTGATATCCGTGATACAGATACCCTCAGAGATATTTTCAAGCAAGAAGAACCAACAGGGGTCATTCACTTCGCTGGCTTGAAGGCTGTCGGTGAATCTACCCGTATTCCTCTTGCCTACTATGACAACAATATCGCTGGAACTGTTAGTCTTTTGAAGGTAATGGAAGAAAACAATTGTAAAAACATCATTTTCAGTTCTTCTGCGACAGTTTACGGAGATCCGCACACAGTACCCATCTTGGAAGATTTCCCACTTTCAGTGACCAATCCATACGGTCGCACTAAGCTTATGCTAGAGGAAATTTTGACAGATATCTACAAGGCAGATTCAGAATGGAATGTGGTCTTACTTCGTTACTTTAACCCAATCGGAGCCCATGAGAGTGGTGATTTGGGAGAAAATCCAAACGGTATTCCAAATAATCTCTTGCCATATGTGACTCAAGTAGCCGTTGGAAAATTAGAGCAAGTGCAAGTGTTTGGAGACGATTACGATACGGAAGACGGAACTGGTGTTCGTGACTATATCCACGTTGTCGATTTGGCTAAAGGTCACGTTGCAGCTCTGAAAAAAATCCAAAAAGGTTCAGGTCTAAACGTTTATAACCTTGGAACAGGTAAAGGCTATTCTGTTCTTGAAATTATCCAAAACATGGAAAAAGCAGTGGGGCGCCCAATTCCTTACCGCATCGTAGACCGTCGCCCAGGAGATATCGCGGCCTGCTATTCAGATCCTGCAAAAGCCAAAGCAGAACTGGGCTGGGAAGCAGAACTCGGCATCACCCAAATGTGTGAAGACGCATGGCGTTGGCAAAGTAAGCATCCAAATGGATTTGAAGACTAAGATGGTGATGTCAATCATTGTCCCCTGTTTAAACGAAGAGGAAGTACTTCCTCTTTTTTATCAGGCTTTGGAAGCTTTACTTCCAGATTTGGAAACAGAAATCGAGTATGTCTTTGTCGATGATGGATCGAGTGATGGGACCTTGAAACTTTTAAAGTCCTATCGGGAGCAAAATCCTGCGGTACACTATCTCTCGTTTTCACGAAATTTTGGCAAAGAAGCTGCTCTTTATGCAGGTTTGCAGTATGCAACAGGAGATTTGGTGGTGGTGATGGATGCAGACCTCCAAGATCCTCCTAGTATGTTGCTTGAGATGAAAGCCTTACTAGACCAAAATGCAGATTTGGACTGTGTTGGAACAAGGAGAACTAGTCGGGCGGGAGAACCCTTCTTTCGCAGTTTTTGTGCTAATCTCTTTTACCGCCTTATGCAAAAAATTAGTCCAGTAGCCCTGCCGTCAGGTGTACGTGATTTTCGCATGATGAGACGGTCTGTAGTAGATTCCATTTTAAGCTTGACTGAGTCCAATCGTTTTTCAAAGGGTCTCTTTGCCTGGGTCGGTTTTAAAACCCACTATCTGGACTATCCAAATGTCGAAAGGCAGGCTGGCAAGACCAGTTGGAGTTTTAGGCAACTTTTTTTCTACTCCATTGAAGGGATTGTTAATTTTTCAGATTTTCCCCTGATTATAGCCTTCGTAGCTGGTCTCCTATCTTGTTTTATTTCTTTGCTTATGACCTTTTTTGTTGTGGTTCGGACCCTCATTTTGGGCAATCCGACATCAGGTTGGACCTCTTTGATGGCAGTTATTCTCTTTCTTGGGGGCATTCAACTCCTGACCATTGGGATTCTTGGCAAGTACATCAGTAAGATTTATCTAGAGACTAAAAAAAGACCACTTTATCTTATCAAAGAAAAAAGTGACCTCCCTGATTTTACAGAAAAAAATAAAGTGAAAAGACTATAATTTTGTATGGAAATATGCTAAACTAGAAAGAGTGAAACGTTCTTGTCAATTTACTATGAGAGATTAGTGTTGATCTTTAATCAAGGCACGTGTCGGACAGTTTCTAACAGCTTCTACGACGTCCTGGCTAGCAGAAATTTCTTTTTCTAGTTGGTCAGGGTCATCGTAAAAACGCACGATTCCATTATCGTGGTAATCAAATAATTCAGAATAAGTTTGGCAAAGCCCACAGGCAATGCAGCGTTCAGGTATAAGTGTGATTTTCATATTTATATTGTAATAAGAAAAGTAAAAAAAAACAAGGAGTAAGGTATGGCAAAAGAACCGTGGCAAGAAGATATTTATGAGAATCAAGAAGAAACAAGAACACAACGTCGTAAGAGAGAACAAGGTGGAGGAGTCGTTGCTAACCGTATCTTAACTATCTTAGCAAGTATTTTCTTTGTGATTGTAGTCGTGATGATCATTGTTCTTATCTATCTTTCATCGGGTGGGAGCAATCGCACGGCAGCCTTAAAAGATTTTCACGATTCTGATGCAAATGTAGTACAGATTTCATCTTCTAGTAGTTCAGAGCAGGCATCTTCTAGTTCAGAGGGTAAGGAAGAATCATCTACTAGCTCAGAACATTCAACAGATCCAGAAGGGACGACAAAAGTCTTGGCTGGAGAAGGAGAAGCAGCTATTGCAGCTCGCGCGGGGATTTCGATTGCTCAGTTAGAGGCCTTGAATCCTGGGCACATGGCTACAGGATCTTGGTTTGCTAATCCAGGTGATGTTGTTAAAATCAAATAGGAGTTGATATGAAAACCATTCAAATTGCTATTGACGGTCCTGCTTCAAGTGGTAAGAGTACGGTCGCAAAGATTATTGCCAAGGATTTTGGATATACCTACCTTGATACAGGAGCCATGTATCGTGCAGCGACTTATATGGCTCTTAAAAACCAGTTAGGAGTAGAAGAAGTCGAAGCACTTCTCGCCTTATTGGACCAGCATCCAATCAGTTTTGGACGTTCAGAAACTGGAGAACAGCTTGTCTTTGTAGGAGATGTGGATATTACCCATCCTATCCGTGAAAATGAAGTGACCAATCATGTTTCAGCTATTGCAGCAATTCCTCAAGTACGTGAGAAACTAGTTTCCCTCCAACAAGATATTGCCCAGCAAGGTGGGATTGTCATGGACGGTCGTGATATTGGAACTGTTGTATTGCCACAAGCAGAATTGAAAATTTTCCTAGTAGCTTCTGTCGATGAGAGAGCAGAGCGTCGTTACAAGGAAAATATTGCCAAGGGAATTGAAACAGACCTTGAAACCCTAAAAGAGGAAATTGCTACGCGTGACTACAAGGATAGTCATCGTGAGACTTCGCCTCTAAAACAAGCAGAGGATGCTGTCTACCTTGATACAACAGGTTTGAACATTCAAGAAGTAGTTGAAAAAATTAAAGAAGAAGCTGAAAAAAGAATGTAAATGTAGAAAAGCCGATAGAGTGATATCGGTTTTTTCTAAATTTGTCAAAATGCTGATTTTAGGGTATAATAGTTGCTGTTCGAGAAATTTTGATTTTCAAAGAATAGTGAATGATGATAAGGAGAAACTATGAACAACTTACCAAATTGCCCAAAATGTAACTCAGAGTATGTCTACGAAGACGGTGCCCTACTGGTTTGCCCAGAGTGTGCTCATGAGTGGAATCCTGCTGAAGTTGCAGATGTAGAAGAGGGCCTTGTTGCTATCGATGCCAACGGAAATAAATTGGCTGATGGTGATACAGTAACCCTCATCAAGGATTTGAAAGTAAAAGGTGCGCCAAAAGATTTGAAACAAGGGACGCGCGTGAAAAATATCCGTATCGTAGAAGGCGACCACAATATCGACTGTAAGATTGATGGTTTTGGTGCCATGAAACTTAAATCAGAGTTTGTGAAGAAAATTTAAACATGTTAAAGAACTACAAACTTATATTTTATAGCCGTATCTTCTTGTTTCTAGCGGCTTTTACGGGAGTTTATCTTGAAATCGCCAAGCATGGTGGATTTGGGATGTTGCTCTATTATACGGTTCTGTCCAACCTTTTAGTGGCAATTTTTACGCTCTATCTCCTAAAGGTTATGAGCCGTTTAGGTGAAAACTGGCAAAGGCCAAGCCTCTTGCGCTTAAAAGGTGGGGTCACCATGAGTATCATGATTACCTGTGTGATTTACCATTTCCTTTTAGCGCCCATTGCGACTAATTTTTATACCCTAGAAAATTTCCTTTGCCACTATATCGTTCCCCTCTGGTTTTTAGCAGATACCCTCTTGTTTGACAAACAGGGTCAATATAAAATCTGGGATCCAGTTGTGTGGACGATTTTACCCTTGCTGTATATGATGTTTGCTCTTTTTAATGGCTTGGTACTGAAACTTGATGTTCCTAATTCTAAGGTCAGTCCCTTCCCTTACTTCTTTTTGAATGTGAACAAGGGTTGGGATGTCGTGTTCAAGTGGTGTCTGATTATCTTTGTTGCCTATATGGTAGCAGGATTTATCTTCTACTTTATTAAGCAAATCAAGAGAAAGTCATCCTAATACTCTTCGAAAATCTCTTCAAACTACGTCAGTTTCGCCTTAAGGTATATATGTGACTGACTTCGTCAGTTTCATCTACAACCTCAAAGCAGTGCTTTGAGCTGACTTCGTCAGTTTTATCCGCAACCTCAAAAACATGTTTTGAGCTGACTTCGTCAGTTCTATCTACAACCTCAAAGCAGTGTTTTGAGCAGCCTGCGGCTAGCTTTCTAGTTTGCTCTTTGGTTTTCATTGAGTATAAGACACAAGGGATTCATTTTCGAGTTTAAGAAGGAGTCTGTACACTAAAGAGGCTTCTTCTTTTCTTGCTTGTTTGATAACTATCAAAAAATTAGAAGATTAAGAGAAATATAGAAAGAGATTTCATGAAACAATTTTTAGAACGGGCCAGTATTTTGGCTCTCTCCCTCGTTTTGATTACATCCTTTTCCATCTCGAGTGCCCTGCCAGCCATGTTTGACTATTATCAAGGTTATCCTAAGGAACAAATTGAGCTCTTGGCGAGCTTGCCTTCCTTCGGGATCATGATTATGTTACTACTAAATGGTTTCTTAGAAAAAATATTTCCTGAGCGCTTACAGATTAGTTTGGGATTGCTGATTTTATCACTGAGTGGAACAGCTCCCTTCTGGTATCAAGCCTACCCCTTTGTCTTTGGAACAAGGATTCTTTTTGGTTTGGGTGTTGGAATGATCAATGCTAAGGCCATTTCTATTATCAGTGAACGTTACCAGGGAAAAACGAGAATACAGATGCTAGGGTTACGCGGTTCTGCAGAGGTCGTTGGGGCTTCTCTCATTACCTTGGCAGTCGGCCAGTTGTTGGCCTTTGGTTGGACAGCTACCTTCCTAGCCTATAGTGCTGGATTTTTGGTGCTGACCCTTTATCTGCTCTTTGTCCCTTATGGAAAGGAAAAGAAAGAAGTTAGGAAAAAGGAGAAGGAAGCAAGTCGCTTAACTCGGGAAATGAAAGGCTTGATTTTTATCCTAGCTATTGAAGCGGCGGTTGTAGTTTGTACCAATACGGCTATTACTATTCGTATTCCAAGTTTGATGGTGGAAAGAGGTCTTGGAGATGCCCAGTTATCTAGTTTTGTCCTTAGTGTCATGCAGTTGATCGGGATTGTGGCTGGGGTGAGTTTTTCTTTCTTGATTTCTATTTTTAAAGAGAAACTGCTCCTCTGGTCTGGTATTACCTTCGGCTTAGGGCAAATCGTGATTGCCCTGTCTCCATCCTTGTGGGTGGTAGTGGTAGGAAGTATTCTGGCTGGTTTTGCCTATAGTGTAGCCTTGACGACAGTCTTTCAACTGGTCTCTGAAAGAATTCCAGCCAAACTCCTCAATCAAGCAACTTCATTTGCTGTATTAGGCTGTAGTTTCGGAGCCTTTACGACCCCATTCGTTCTAAGTGCAATTGGCTTACTAACACAAAATGGAATGTTGGTCTTTACAATTTTGGGAGTTTGGTTGATTGTAACTTCTATCTTTGTCATGTACCTACTTCAAAAGAGAGCTTAGGATTGGTTCCTAAGTTTTTCTTTTTAGGATTTTTGTACCCATACAGTATTTGTTTTAGAACCTTGTCTACAGACTAATTTCTTGATAAAATGGAAGTTATGACAAGATATAAAGCAACTATTTCCTATGACGGTTACGCCTTTGCTGGTTTTCAGCGCCAGCCTCATGCGCGTAGTGTTCAGGAAGAAATTGAAAAAACCTTGACGAGACTCAATAAAGGGAAAGCAATCACTGTTCACGGTGCTGGTAGGACTGATAGTGGGGTTCATGCTTTGGGACAGGTGATTCATTTTGACTTGCCCTATCAAATGGATGAGGAAAAACTTCGCTTTGCCTTGGACACCCAGTCCCCTGAAGATATTGATGTGATTTCGATTGAGCTAGTGGCAGATGATTTTCATTGCCGTTATGCCAAGCACAGCAAGACCTATGAGTTTATCGTGGATAGGGGTCGTCCTAAAAATCCCATGCGCCGTCACTATGCCACTCACTTTCCTTATCCACTCGATGTGGAACGCATGCAGATTGCAATCAAAAATCTAGAGGGAACCCATGATTTTACCGGTTTTACAGCCTCTGGGACTAGTGTAGAGGATAAGGTTCGCACCATCACAGAAGCTAGTTTGTCAGTTGATGAGACAGGTCAGTTTTTGACCTTTACCTTTTCAGGAAATGGTTTCTTGTATAAGCAGATTCGCAATATGGTGGGGACACTGCTCAAAATCGGAAATAATCGTATGCCAGTGGAGCAGATTGACCTGATCTTGGAGAAAAAGGACAGGCAACTTGCAGGTCCCACTGCAGCACCAAATGGTTTGTATTTAAAGGAGATTCGTTATGAAGAATAATCGTATTTTAGCACTTTCTGGAAATGATATTTTTAGTGGTGGTGGCCTGTCAGCTGATTTGGCTACCTATACCTTGAACGGCTTGCATGGCTTTGTAGCAGTGACCTGTTTGACAGCCTTGACAGAAAAAGGATTTGAGGTCTTTCCAACTGACGATACCATTTTTCAACATGAATTAGATAGTTTGCGTGATGTGGAATTTGCAGGGATTAAGATTGGTCTTCTACCAACTGTCAGTGCAGCTGAGAAGGCATTGGACTTTATCAAACAACGCCCAGGAGTGCCTGTGGTGCTGGATCCTGTCTTGGTCTGCAAGGAAACGCACGACGTAGCAGTTAGTGAACTCTGCCAAGAGTTGATTCGCTTTTTCCCTTATGTCAGTGTGATTACGCCTAATCTTCCTGAAGCAGAATTACTAGCAGATCAAGAGATTAAAACCCTTGAAGATATGAAAACTGTAGCACAGAAATTGCATGACTTAGGAGCGCCAGCAGTCATTATCAAGGGAGGCAATCGCCTTAGTCAGGACAAGGCTGTGGATGTCTTTTATGACGGACAAACCTTTACAGTCCTAGAAAATCCTGTCATCCAAGGGCAAAATGCAGGTGCAGGTTGTACCTTTGCTTCTAGCATTGCCAGTCACCTAGTCAAAGGTGATGAACTTTTACCAGCAGTAGAAAGCTCTAAGGCTTTAGTTTATCGTTCTATTGCACAAGCAGATCAGTATGGAGTAAGACAATATGAAGCAAACCAAAA
Source organism: uncultured bacterium (assembly GCA_963508345.1). Taxonomy (GTDB): domain Bacteria; phylum Bacillota; class Bacilli; order Lactobacillales; family Streptococcaceae; genus Streptococcus. The sequence goes on along the minus strand of CAUOWW010000028.1, from coordinate 538 downwards.
CAACTAAAATCGCCCTTGTATCCCTCTTAACCGCCCTTTCTGTGGTTCTAGGTTATTTCTTAAAAATTCCAACACCGACAGGTATTTTAACTCTTTTAGATGCGGGTATCTTCTTTGCGGCCTTCTACTTTGGCAGTAAAGAGGGAGCCATCGTTGGAGGATTAGCAGGTTTCTTGATTGACCTCTTATCAGGCTATCCTCAGTGGATGTTCTTTAGCTTGGTCAACCATGGCTTGCAGGGATTTTTCGCAGGATTTAAAGGAAAAACTCAGTGGTTAGGCCTTATCTTAGCAACGATTGCCATGGTAGGGGGTTACGCCCTAGGTTCAACTTTAATGAATGGCTGGGCAGCAGCCCTACCGGAAATTTTACCAAATTTCATGCAAAATATGGTAGGGATGATTGTAGGATTTATTTTGAACCAAAGCATCAAGAAGATAAAGTAAAAAGTTAGCTGTTCGAGCTAACTTTTTTTGTATAATATGGCTCTATAATATTTGTAGTGGGTAAATCCCCTATAGATATTATGGAGCCTATT
>CAUOWW010000027.1:0-18451 GCA_963508345.1 uncultured bacterium | reverse complement strand
TTAGCAAGAGCTGCGATGGAAGGTTCTGCACGAGGTAGGAAAGTATCCAAGGCATCTAGAACTGTAACCTTGCTTCCAAGTTTGTTGTAAAGACCAGCAAATTCAAGACCGATATTTCCTCCACCAAGGACACCAAGTTTTTCAGGCAATTTGTCCAAGTTTTGAATACCAGTCGAGTCAAAGACGTTCTTACTTGTAGCAAGTCCAGGGATTGGCAAGACGTTTGAAACAGCACCAGTGTTGATGACGATTGTCTCAGCAGTCAGTTCTTTCTTTTCATCACCAGCTTGGATTTCGATGACTTTATTTGAAAGGAAGTGAGCTTCCGCATCAAAGATGTCCACGCCTGTACCAGCAACAGTAGCATAGTTTTTACCGTTGAGGCGACCAGTGATAGTGTTTTTGGTAGCAATTACTTCTTCAAAAGACAAGTCTTTCTCAGCAGCAACTAGCAAAGTCTTAGTTGGGATACAACCAATGTTGATACAAGTTCCACCATACATAGCTTTACTACGTTCAACGAGGGCAACTTTTTTGCCAGCTGAAGCCAATTTACCAGCTAGTGTTTTACCAGCTTTACCAAATCCGATAACGATTAAATCATAAGTTAACATTTAGAATTCCTCCTTTTCGACTTTCATTCTAGCACAAGAAAAAAACTTTTGCACAATTCTGCTACGAAAAAGACAGAAAAAGCTAAAAACGCTTTCCAAACAAAAAACTAGTAATTTTTTGATAAGCTTGATAAACTAAAATCCTATCTATTTTTATATAAGATAGAATAAATGTTCGAAAATAGGAGGTTTTATGAAATTGAATCGTTATATTATTGCCTTTGCTGGGGTCATTTTACACTTAATGCTGGGTTCGACTTATGCTTGGAGTGTTTATCGCAACCCTATTATTGAAAAAACGGGATGGGATCAGGCTTCTGTTGCCTTTGCCTTTAGTCTAGCGATCTTTTGTTTGGGATTATCGGCTGCATTTATGGGGCGTTTGGTAGAAAAATTTGGTCCGAGAGTCATGGGGAGTCTATCTGCTTTTCTATACGCAGGTGGAAATATCTTAACAGGATTTGCAATAGACCGTCAGGAGCTGTGGTTGTTGTATCTCGCTTATGGCATTTTAGGTGGGCTTGGTTTGGGATCAGGCTATATTACCCCTGTGTCAACGATTATAAAATGGTTTCCTGATAAACGTGGTCTCGCAACAGGTTTAGCGATTATGGGGTTTGGTTTTGCTTCTTTATTGACTAGTCCCATAGCGCAACATCTCATCGCAGGGGTAGGGCTTGTAGAAACTTTTTATATTTTAGGTGCAAGTTACTTTATTATCATGCTCCTAGCTTCACAATTCATTAAGCGTCCAAATGAGCAAGAGCTTGCAATTTTATCTGTTTCAGGGAAAGAAAAAATAGCCTCTTTGACGCAAGGAATGGCTGCAAATCAGGCCCTGAAAAGCAATCGGTTTTATATACTTTGGATTATTTTCTTTATCAACATAGCTTGTGGTTTAGGCTTAATTTCAGCGGCATCGCCAATGGCACAGGAGATGGCTGGCTTGTCTACAAGTCATGCAGCAGTAATGGTGGGCGTTTTAGGGATTTTCAATGGGTTTGGTCGTTTGCTATGGGCGAGTTTATCTGACTATATCGGTCGCCCTCTAACCTTTAGTATATTACTGCTTGTCAATCTTTTCTTTTCTCTCTCGCTTTGGCTCTTTACAAATTCCGTTTTATTTGTAGTCGCTATGTCTATTTTGATGACTTGCTATGGAGCTGGTTTTTCATTGATTCCAGCTTATCTCAGTGATATTTTTGGAACCAAGGAATTGGCCGCTCTGCATGGATATATTTTAACAGCTTGGGCAATGGCTGGTTTAGCAGGGCCTATTTTATTAGCAGAGACTTATAAAATGGCTCATTCTTACACACAAACCTTGTTCGTTTTTCTCATTTTATATAGTATAGCCTTGGCTTTGTCTTATTATCTAGGTCGTTCAATCAAAAAGGAAAGCCAAAAACCGCTTACATGATTTTCTAGAGAAATTAGGCTATCTTTTGCTCTGGTCTTGTGTTATACTAGATAAGTTGCAAAGAAAACAGTACTTTTCTTTTGTGGAAAAGAAGCAACACGATTTTATATCCAGTATATGAAAATACGTCATAAAAAGAAAAGTATAAACTAAGCCTTATAGGGTGGCTTCGCACCACCTTTAGAAAGAAGAATAACGTGAAATTTAATGAATTAAACTTGTCTGCTGATTTGCTAGCAGAGATTGAAAAAGCTGGTTTTGTAGAAGCCAGTCCTATCCAAGAACAAACTATTCCCTTGGCCCTTGAAGGCAAGGATGTTATCGGTCAAGCTCAGACTGGTACAGGAAAAACTGCAGCCTTTGGCTTGCCAACCCTTGAAAAAATCCGTACAGAAGAAGCGACCATCCAAGCCTTGGTCATCGCTCCAACTCGTGAACTCGCTGTCCAAAGTCAAGAAGAACTCTTCCGCTTTGGTCGCAGTAAGGGAGTCAAGGTTCGCTCAGTATATGGTGGATCAAGCATTGAAAAACAAATTAAGGCTCTTAAATCTGGTGCCCATATCGTGGTGGGAACACCTGGTCGTCTCTTAGACTTGATCAAACGCAAGGCCTTGAAATTACAAGATATTGAAACTCTCATCCTTGACGAAGCGGATGAAATGCTCAATATGGGCTTCCTTGAAGATATCGAAGCGATCATTTCTCGTGTCCCTGAAAACCGTCAAACTCTACTCTTCTCAGCAACTATGCCAGATGCCATCAAACGTATCGGTGTTCAGTTTATGAAAGAACCTGAGCATGTGAAGATTGCTGCTAAGGAATTGACAACAGAATTGGTTGACCAATACTATATCCGAGTTAAAGAACAAGAAAAATTTGATACCATGACTCGTCTTATGGATGTGGAACAACCAGAACTTGCTATTGTATTTGGTCGTACCAAACGCCGTGTGGATGAATTGACTCGTGGACTTAAAATCCGTGGCTTCCGTGCAGAAGGAATTCATGGTGATTTGGACCAAAACAAACGTCTTCGTGTCCTTCGTGATTTTAAAAACGGTAATCTGGATGTTCTAGTTGCGACGGACGTTGCAGCGCGTGGCTTGGATATTTCAGGTGTTACCCATGTCTACAACTACGATATTCCACAAGATCCTGAAAGTTATGTTCACCGTATCGGGCGTACAGGTCGTGCTGGTAAGTCAGGTCAGTCTATTACCTTCGTTTCACCTAATGAAATGGGTTACCTCCAAATCATTGAAAACTTGACTAAGAAACGCATGAAAGGTCTCAAACCTGCAAGTGCAGAAGAAGCCTTCCAAGCTAAAAAGCAAGTAGCTCTTAAGAAAATCGAACGTGATTTTGCTAATGAGGAGATTCGTAGCAACTTTGAGAAGTTTGGCAAGGATGCTCGTCAATTGGCCTCAGAATTTAGTCCTGAAGAATTGGCTATGTATATTCTCAGCTTAACAGTTCAGGATCCAGATAGTCTTCCTGAAGTGGAGATTGCGCGTGAAAAACCACTGCCATTTAAACCATCAGGTAATGGCTTCGGTGGTAAAGGTAAGGGAGGTCGTGGAGGCCGTCGTGGGGACGACCGTCGAGACCGTGATCGCCGTGGCAATGGTCGTCGTGATGATTTCAAAAAAGGAAGTCGTGGCAATGATCGTTTTGATAAAGACAGACGTTACCGTAATAAAGACAATAAAAAACCACGCAATACTTCAAGCGAAAAGCAAACAGGCTTTGTTATTCGTAACAAGGGCGACAAATAAGAAAAAGCGGTTCAAAATGAATCGCTTTTTTATATAAGGAGACCAAGGGTGAAAGAAGATGGTGATAGCAAAGGATAGGTGAAATGGAAAGGTATTATCCACTCATCTTCTTATGATAATATAATATCAAAAAATAAATTAGTTTGTCAATGATAAAAATCTATTTTTCTAAAATATTTCAGCTAGTCTAAATTGCAATTAAATAAGCAATTTTCAGATAATAATTGAAAATTCAAGCTTTTTATGTTATAATGATAGCGATTAAATTCGAGGTGAAAAATGGCACATTTATTAGAAAAAACAAGAAAAATTACTTCTATCCTGAAGCGCTCGGAGGAGCAGTTGCAGGAAGAACTTCCCTACAATGCGATTACCCGTCAATTGGCAGATATTATTGATTGTAATGCTTGTATCGTCAATAGTAAGGGACGTCTCCTTGGTTATTTTATGCGTTACAAAACCAATACGGATCGTGTAGAGCAGTTTTTCCAAACTAAGATTTTCCCTGAGATATATATTCAGGGGGCCAACATGATTTATGATACAGAAGCCAATCTGACAGTTGATCATGATTTGAGTATTTTCCCTGTAGAGAGTCGTTCGGATTTTCCAGATGGCTTGACAACCATTGCACCGATTCATGTATCAGGGATTCGCCTTGGTTCTTTGATTATTTGGCGCAATGATAAAAAATTTGAAGATGAGGATTTGATCCTTGTTGAGATTGCCAGTACCGTTGTTGGGATTCAGCTTCTTAACTTCCAACGAGAAGAAGATGAGAAAAATATCCGTCGCCGTACTGCCGTCACTATGGCAGTCAACACCCTTTCTTATTCAGAACTCCGTGCTGTTTCAGCGATTTTAGGGGAATTAAACGGAAATGAAGGGCAGTTGACTGCGTCTGTGATTGCAGATCGTATCGGTATTACCCGTTCTGTGATTGTCAATGCTCTTCGTAAACTTGAGTCTGCGGGAATTATTGAAAGTCGCTCACTTGGAATGAAGGGAACCTACCTTAAGGTCTTGATTTCAGATATTTTTGAAGAAGTGAAGAAAAGAGATTACTAATGACTAAGGCTTTGATTTCGATTGATTATACAGAAGATTTTGTTGCCGACAGTGGTAAATTGACAGCAGGTGCTCCAGCTCAAGCTATTTCGGAAGCCATTAGTAAGGTGACTCGGTTAGCTTTTGAACGCGGAGATTACATCTTCTTTACCATCGATGCTCATGAAGAAAACGATTGTTTCCATCCAGAAAGCAAGCTATTTCCTCCTCACAATTTGATTGGGACTAGTGGACGGAATTTATATGGAGATTTGGGGACCTTTTATCAAGAGCATGGTTCAGACAGTCGTGTCTTTTGGATGGATAAACGCCATTACTCAGCTTTTTCAGGGACTGACTTGGATATCCGCTTGAGAGAGCGTCGAATTTCTACAGTTATCTTAACAGGAGTCTTGACGGATATTTGTGTCCTACATACAGCTATAGATGCCTATAATCTAGGATATGATATCGAGATTGTTCAACCAGCTGTTGCTTCTATCTGGCCTGAAAATCATCAATTTGCTCTAGGCCATTTCAAAAATACACTTGGAGCTAAGTTAGTAGATGAGAAGCTAAATGAAATTTCAGAGTAATTTAGTTGGTGAATGAAAAAAATTTGAAAAAAGTGTTGACAAGAGTCCTAAAAGTTGATATACTAGTAAAGTAATCGACGCGGGGATGGCGGAATTGGCAGACGCGCAGGACTAAGGATCCTGTGACCGCTTTAGGTCGTGAGGGTTCAAGTCCCTCTCTCCGCATAGGATAAGAGTTAGCTTAGGCTAGCTCTTTTGTTTTTTATCAGGTTTATAATATCTATGGTGGGCGTCCTTCGCTTTCAGATAAATAATATAGTTTGAAATTTCTCCTAATTTTCTTTACTCTTTCTACTTTTTCCGAATAAATAGATAGAAGAATCAAATCTAGTAAATCTAGATTTAAAAATGTGCTATAATGAAAGGAGAGAAAGTATGACTGTACGTCATCCGGGCATTAGCCCAACTAATAATTTGGTTGCTAAGAAGATTTTTAGCAATCCAGAAATCACTTGTCAATTTATTCGCGATATGCTGGACTTGCCAGCAAAAAATGTGACTATTTTAGAGGGAAGTAATATTCATGTCTTACCTTCCCTGCCGTACTCGGCGCAGGATTTCTATACCAGTATAGATGTTTTAGCTGAACTAGATAATGGGACGCAGGTTATTATCGAAATACAGGTGCATCATCAGAATTTTTTCATTAATCGTTTATGGGCTTATCTGTGCAATCAGGTCAATCAAAATCTAGAAAAAATTCGCCAACGAGAAGGTGATACCCACCAGAGTTATAAACATATTGCACCAGTTTATGCTATTGCTATCGTGGACAGTAATTATTTTCAAGATGACTTAGCCTTTCACAGTTTTAGCATGCGAGAGGATACGACAGGAGAGGTTTTAACCATAACCAATAATGGACAAGAAAACCATTTAGTTAAGATGGCGTTCTTGGAATTAAAAAAATACAGAGAAACCAGCAAAGACGAGGTTCGTAAACCATGGTTGGAGTTTTTCGGGAATAAGCCCTTTACTCAACAACCCGAACGAGCCATCAGTCAGGCAGACCAACTGCTGGACTACAAGAGCTGGTCCGAGGAGGACAGGAAAATGTTTAGTGAACAACGCAGACGCGAAGAGCAAGCTTTGTTAGCATATGACTATGCTTTGGAACAAGCTGAAGAAAAAGGACTGAAAAAAGGATTAGTAAATCTCGTTCGCCAGCATCTTTTAACCGCTGAGGTTGCAAGTCAGCAGTTAGGCATGACTGTCTCTGAGTTTGAGGCACTATTATAAGACCATCACCAATAATGGACAAGAAAACCATTTAGTTAAGATGGCGTTCTTGGAATTAAAAAAATACAGAGAAACCAGCAAAGACGAGGTTCGTAAACCATGGTTGGAGTTTTTCGGGAATAAGCCCTTTACTCAACAACCCGAACGAGCCATCAGTCAGGCAGACCAACTGCTGGACTATAAGAGCTGGTCCGAGGAGGACAGAAAAATGTTTAATCAACTACGTATGCGCGAAGAGCAAGCGTTATTGGCTCATGACTATGCCTTGGAACAAGCCGAAGAAAAAGGCTTAGAACGTGGCCTTGAACAGGGACTGGAACGTGGTCGCGCAGAGGGCATTGAACAGGGTCTTGAACGTGGAAAAGTTGAAGGACAAATCTTTACCTTTATTGATTTAGTACGCCAACATGTTTTAACTTCCGAATTTGCGAGTGAACAATTGGGAATGACCGTTGCTGAGTTTGAGTCACTATTGAAAGACCATCATAAATAAGACTTAAAAATACAGAGAAACCAGCAAAGACAAGGTTTGCAAGCCGTGGTTGGAGTTTTTCGGGAACAAGATCTTTGCTAAGCAATAAGCCTTATCTATAAAATATAAGGATGGGTAGTCTACTATCTTAAAATAAAATAATGACAGATTTTTCCGAAACAAAAGGTAAAATCTGTTTTTTAATTTATATTAAATTTTTATGCTATATAGCATAAAAAGGTTGTATAATAAGCATTATATATAAATATATATAGTGTGTAGAATACCTTGAAATATCAATGTTACAGCGTTTACATCTTTAGATGTTGTTTATGTAAATGCTTGATTTTTTTTATTTTAAAGTATTAACATATTATTGAGTCATTGTGTCTCAAAGATTTTAAACTTATTCTACTAAAACAATAGAAAGGATATATTTATGTTTGGTAAAAAATCTAATGATAATGGTGAAAAATTATACCGTTATTCTATTCGTAAGTACCATTTTGGTGCTGCAAGTGTTGCCGTAGCGGCATTAATGTTTTTTGCAAACGGTGCGGTTAAGGCAGATACTTTGTCTGTATCACCTGTTACGGCTAATACTGAAAAGGTAAATGCTGGTGTTACGGGACTGACAGAGGGAGTTCCTCCTAAAGAGAATCTTATAGAGAAATCAAAAGAAGTAGAGGGTGATAAAACAACTGTTGCTCAGAAGACAGTGGATAAGTCTCCTCTTGTTCAGGCTATTAGTGAACTTCAAGCTGCGATTGCAAAAGTAGATGAGAAAAGTTTATTCAGTTTAGCTAATCAACTTTCTCAATTAACCGATGAAAATAAGCGTTTACTTGATGGGGAAGATATTTCTGAGGAAGCGCTTACAAGACAAGTGATTCGAGTTCAATCTCTTACAGAGCAAGTACGTCAGTTTAAGTCTAATACTGAAGATAAAACCTCTAACAAGGAAGATAGAGCTGATTCTAAAGCTCAAAATACAAAAGAGCTCAAAGTATCTGATAAAGCTGTGATTCCTACTAATCAGAATGAAGAAATCAAAGCTGTTCAAAAAGATGAAAACAAAGAGGAAGGTGCTGCTAATAAAGATAAATTAGAATCACTTTCTAAAAGTTTAATCACTTACTTAGATACTGCTAAAAAAATTGAACGCCCTGAGACCAAGAAACTCTTGGAGGGAGTAGAAGAAATTGTCCGCTCTGTCGAAAATGGGTTAGTGAATCCGAAATTAACCGCTTCAGAAATTGAAGAATTGATGAAGCGAGGTAAGCAAGCTGAGCAAAAACTTGTCTTAGCAGTAACCCGTGAACATTCAGGGAAACGTGATTCTCGAAATGGTCAGAGTATGGAATCGGGAACAAGTAACAGAGCCGCAGCTGTATCACAAACTTGGACTTCTGAAAAAAATATTTTAATTTACCAACGCTTTCGTGCTTCTGATTTTAATGGGAATCTCCAAAACGGAAATAGACAATTTACGGAAAACAAAGTTGATATGACAGCTCGTTTTGAAAACATTAATGGAAGTAAGTATGTCGTTTATGATGTGTTCTTTAATAATGACGGGCGTGCGATGGGTGGAAGTACTCACCAAGTATTTTATAAATTGATTTTGCAGCCTGAAATTTTAGATTTAAAATCTAATGGAGGTTACAAAGATGATACATTAAAGGACTTGAAATTTGAAATATATCGAAAAAATGGGAATGTTGGAACTTTATCTCAAAATCCAGGGAATTTTTCTAAAACGGAAACGGCTAATTTTGATTTCTTGCATGAACATGAGAGAACCAAGGCAGGATTGACATATTATTATAATTTAGACATTCGTCATACTGGTGACTCTTATGGATTAGATATGAGGGATACTTTTAAAAATAACAAAAATGATCCCTTTTTAGCAATGGCTGTATCAAGAAACGGTGTGCATAATAATTTGTCATATGGTATCGGTGTGACAACTCTTAACGATAGAGACGCTGTGCATATGCAAGTAAAGGCTAAGTTAAAGCTAGGTGTAACAGAGGAAAAGGTAAGAGAAGCTTATACATTAGCAGTAGCTGGAACTCAAAGACCAACAACAAACCAATCTTATGTATTTGTATCGGGAAGAAATGCTCGTGAGAACTATACAAATGTACCAGATAACCCGGTAGTTCCAACCGTTAAACAAAGCGAAGAATATCAGATTAAAGGTAAAGAAGTCACAAAGACAGTTGGGGAATCTATTGAGAATGTAAGTAATCCTGTATCATCAGGTTTTGTAGTCCGAAATAATGATAGTACAACCTTCCCTAGTGATGTGAGATGGAGTTGGACAAATGGACGACAACCGAATACTAATACTGCTGGAGTATTTCAGTATAATGTCACTGCGAACTATTATGATAATTCATCAAATTCGGCAAACGTAACACTAAAAGTAAAGCCTAAAAAACCGATTATTAATGCCAGCGATGTAGAACATAAAAAAGGTTTAGCTGGACAATCGATTAGAGTGGATGTAGGAAATGGTGTTAAAGATAATTCTAAAGTTAAGTTGTATGATAGAGGTAAACTTATTGGGGAAGGGAGAACAACTGGTACAACAGCTACTGTTATTGTTTCGGAAGCTTTGTCTGGCAATCCTATTACAGCAGAGACAATAGTAGAGCAAGGTGGGACAGTGACCTCTGAACGAAGTGAAGCTGTAACACCAACAGAAATTCCTGACAAGGTTGCTCCAACAGTATTATTAAATGGAAATAGATTAACAACAAATGAGAATGATAATCGTTTTATTATTTATCGTGGAGCTGCATTTAATCCTACATTTAACGTAACAGACGAAAGTAGAATTGGTAGTTTGATGGTAAGAAACCTACCAAAAGGTGTTTATTTTAATAAAGTTAATAATGTAGATAAAGAACTCGTAGGAACGTCTACAACTTTAAATCATACAATTTCTGATGATGATAGTAATAAAGTAGCAGATGATGCTACATTAGGGTTACAAATTGCATTAGTTGAAGCATCTGACCAATATGGCAATAGTGCAACATATAAATTCAAATATCGTATTGTAGATATTCAAGCCAAAAATAGTACGACAGAAAATCGAACTGTTGGAAGTACATTAGGAAATCCTAAAAACAACTTCAAAGTAGCAGAAAGTGATACTGTAGAGAACAATAAGTACTATCCAGATGGAATGCAGTTTAAATGGAAAGAGATCGATCTTAGAAATGCTAGAATTACTGATGTTGCTAATGGTACGCAGTTAAATGAGTTAGGAACTATTACTAAGTATACTGCTACAGCTGTATTCCCTAGTGTGAAGAATACGAAAGAAATAGATCGTGTAAATTATACAATCTATTCACCTACACAAAAAGCAATACCAATAACGTTTAATGTGAAGCCAAATGCGCCAACAATATCTCAACCTCAATTTAACGGTACAGCAGATACAAGACCAAATGTGACTGTAGGAAATCTTCCAACAAATGCTCAATTGCAAAATGGAGCAACTGTGACAGTTGAGCTTTATCAAGGAACTACTAAAGTCGCTAGTAAGACTGTAACAGATAGAAATGGTACGACAACTTTATCAGCAGAGAACTTTACAGATAACTTAACAGAAGGACAACAAGTTCATGCAGTCGTAAAAGTTAGTGGAGGACAAGGCGCTACAGCTTATTCTGTAAGTTCAGATAATAGTGAAAGAAGAAATGTTACAGGCTATAATCTAGTAGCTCGTGATATTATCAATGTTAAACAAGGAGAACGTTTAACACAAGATGAGTTAAATAAATTAATTCAAGTTCAAGAAGGAAATACGCTTCAAGATTTACCACAAGGTGCAACTGTCACAGCTACACTTGACACTGCTACAATTGCTAATGGAGGAGAGGAAACTAAAACAGCAGAAGCAACGGTTGACTTTGGTCAAGGTAGAACTAAGAAACTAAATATTAGATACAGAGTGCTTCGAACTTTCCCTGTTGCTAATCTTGTTTATGATTTCTACGGACAACCTCGTGGAGACAATGAAGCTAGCTATTACTCTAATACCAGAGGGTTACCGAGTGGTATGGATTGGTATTTGAAAAAAGGAAACCAGAATCAACCGACATCTAAAATTCAAGATTATCTTAAAAATGATCCAATAGGTAGCACAGAGTATACCTTTGGTGCTAAGTATAATGCTGGTCGATTTACAAATAGTCCTAAAGCTGATGACAAATTAAAACATGAGGGTAGTCTTGTCCACAAAGTTTTCGATGTAATGCCTAATCCGACCAAGGTTACGGTTGATCAAGGAGCAAGTTTGTCTGACAAACAAGCGAAAGATGCGGTAATTAAGGTAGCTAATTCAGAAAATTTGCCAGAAGGAACAACTTATGAATGGGTTAATGCTAGTGGAGTAAGAGAAAATGCAAGGGCAACAACTTCAGGAAAACAGACGTTCCATGTTAAGATAACCTTACCGAAGTCACAGGTTACAGGTTCTGATCTTCCAGGGGCAACTCAAGTTCAACCAAGTAAAACAATTGCAGTAACTGTAAATGTAACACCTCCAAAACCAACATTTGATAGTAATAAAGTGACTTCTACTTCACGTACTATTACAGGTACATTAGGTGGATTAAATGCTAATAGCAGTAATACAGTAGTGTCTGTTGCATTGAATGATGAAACTAACCGAGTATTGACAAGTGAAAATAATGGTGGAGTAAGAATTAATGGTAACACATGGACAGCAACACTTCCGAATGATGTAAAACTTCGTACATCGGTTGCTAAAAATGGTGAAACAACTCAACCAACTGGTTTAACAGTTACAACGAAAATTAAAGGTTCAACTACTGCAGATGACATTAGTGTAGTTAGTGATGTTAAAGCTGTTGAAATGGGTGATTACTCAGTAAATACAACAATTGCAGGTAGCAAACATATAGATGTTAAAGTACCACATGATGCAAAACGAATGGAATTACGATTCCACAATAGTGAAGAATCGGGGAATAAAACAAATAGTATTGTTCTAGTTCGTGGGACAGATGGTAGGTGGTATACAGATGCAACAAGAGCAGATAATACGGCAGCTACTAATGCGAATGGGTACGTTGGAAGAATTAGCTCAACTGCAAGTACTACTAATCCAGCAGAAAATAATATTCGTATCGAACTAAATGAACAAAGTGGAACAGCAAAACTTCATATTAAAGAAGAATCTGCTAATGGAGATAACACTGAATCATATGGTAGTGGATTAGGACTTCGTGTCTACACTCAACCAGACGCAGGACAAGAGCCAGCTGCGACAGGTAAGTGGAAAGTTACTAATGTAACGAATACTAAGCCTACACTATCTTATAAAGGAAGAGAAGCAAGTAGTGTAGACGCACGTAAAGTATTCCCATCAAGAACAAGTATCACTAAAGCTATGCTAGAAAATCTAGTAACTGTTGGAGATAGAGAAGATAAAGTTACAAATGAAGCTGACAAACCGTATGGTACACCAACTGTAAAAATTGTTTCAGGATTAACAGAAACACCAGGAAAAGCAACAGCATCAGGAAGCTATGCAGTAGTACTTAAAGCCGTTGACAGTCAAGGAAAAGAAAGTGATCCGTTAACTGTGTATGTCGGAGTGGTGTCAACTGAGTTGAAATACCAACCAAAAGTTGGCGGAGTAGCAAAAGGTGACGCCAAAGAGATCACAGTCCCAGCGGATAAAACTCATCAAGGAGATGTAGTAAGCTACACACCAGAAGAGATTACTGTAGATGGCAAAGTATACACACCAGAAACACCAGGTGAACAAACAGTCACATTAACAGACAAACCAAGAACTGTAGATGTAACGTACGTAGAAAAACCAGCTACATCAACCCCAACATTTACGGTAGGAACACAAAATCCACAAACAGGAAATGTTGAAGTAACAGTTGATGGAGTTCCTGAAGGTACTAAAGTCAAATTACCTGGTATTGCTAGCGAAAAAGTTGTAACTGGAGGAAAAGTAGAGTTAACTAATAACGAGTTGCCTGAAAATCCAACAACAGGAAAAGGAATTGCCCAAGAAAACGGTAAACTTCCAAAAGAAGGAACAAGTGATATTACAATTCCAGGCAAACTAACTAGTGCTAAAGGTGAGCCTGCAAGAGAGTTTGAAGTAACAATTTCACTACCGATTGTAGTTCCAGATCCAGAACATTTAACACCAAAAGAAATAGAAAAATTGGTGGATAAAGTTAAAGAATCTAATCCAAATACGATTGTTACAGCAGATGATAAGGGTAATGTTACTGTAACAGATAAGACAACTGGTGACTCAGCGTTAATCCCAGTCAAAGATTTAACTGTTAAAGACTTCGAACCAGTGAAACCAAGCGAAAAAGTTCCAGTCAAAGACAAATCCCACTTAACTCCAGAAGAGAAAAAACAAGTGGCAGATAAAGTCAAAGCTAAGAACCCAGGTAAGGAAGTAACAGTAGGAGACGATGGCACAGCGACAGTGACAGATCCGACAACAGGAATCAGTCATACAATTCCAGGAACAGACTTAGTGAACCAAGACTTCGAGCCAGTGAAACCAAGCGAAAAAGTTCCAGTCAAAGACAAATCCCACTTAACTCCAGAAGAGAAGAAACAAGTGGCAGATAAAGTCAAAGCGAAGAACCCAGGTAAGGAAGTAACAGTAGGAGATGACGGCACAGCGACAGTGACAGATCCGACAACAGGAATCAGTCATATAATTCCAGGAACAGACTTAGTGACTCAAGACTTCGAGCCAGTGAAACCAACCGAAAAAGTTCCAGTCAAAGACAAATCCCACTTAACTCCAGAAGAGAAAAAACAAGTGGCAGATAAAGTCAAAGCTAAGAACCCAGGTAAGGAAGTAACAGTAGGAGACGATGGAACAGCAACAGTGACAGATCCGACAACAGGAATCAGTCATACAATTCCAGGAACAGATCTAGTAATTGAATTTGCTAAAGGGGATTCTACAAGATTAGAAGTTCCAGGATTAATTATTACTAAGTGGACAGATGAGCAAGGTAATGAATTGAAACCAGCTGATACTAAAGCTCCATCAGTACCAGGTGAAGCGAATGAAGCATTTGAACATGGTGAAATTGAAGGTTATGTATTTGTAAGAACAGAAACTAAAGGTGATGTTGTAACTCATATCTTCAGAAAAGTGAGTCCAGCTAGACCAACAGGTGACGGTCAACAAAGACCAGCTACGCCATCTGCTGATACAAATCGTAGACCAGATACTGCTACCCCTGCTGAGGCCTCAGCTACTCAACCGCAAGCAGTATTGCCAAATACTGGTACACAAGAAGACCGTGCTACCGGTGCATTAGGAGTTCTATCTCTTCTTGGCACATTTGGTTTGCTAGCTGCCAAAAAGAAAAAAGACGATGAAGAGGAAGCTTAAATAGATGATCTCATCTGATCCTTAGTAGCTTTCCCTACATAAAGTCTTTGTAAATCAAAAAGAACTAGAAAAATCACTCATTTGTGAGAACTCTAGTTCTTTTTTTGTATTTCATAAAGATTTCATATTTGGGTTTTATAATAGTCTTACAAATATGGAGGTGACAAATGAATCCAATCCAAAGAGCTTGGGCTTATGTCAGCAGAAAACGACTGAGAAGTTTTATTTTATTTCTGATTTTATTGATCCTATTGGCTGGAATGTCAGCCTGTTTGACTCTGATGAAGTCCAACAAAACAGTAGAAAGCAATCTTTATAAATCACTCAACACATCTTTTTCTATTAAGAAGATAGAAAATGGTCAGACCTTCAAGTTGTCAGACCTAGCATCTGTCAGCAAGATTAAGGGACTGGAAAATATTTCTCCTGAACTGGAGACGATTGCAAAACTAAAAGACAAGGAAGCGGTGAGTGGCGAGCAGAGCGTGGAACGTGATGATTTGTCAGCTGCGGACAAGAACTTGGTTAGCTTAACGGCTCTTGAGGATTCATCCAAGGATGTCACCTTTACCAGCTCGGCTTTCAATCTAAAAGAAGGACGACATCTTCAAAAAGGGGATTCAAAGAAAATCCTGATTCACGAAGAGTTGGCTAAGAGGAATGGTCTTTCGCTTCATGACAAGATTACCTTAGATGCTGGACAGTCAGAAGCTGGCAAAGGACAAACAGTAGAGTTTGAAATTGTCGGCATCTTTTCTGGTAAAAAACAAGAGAAATTTACAGGCTTGTCTTCCGACTTCAGTGAAAACCAGGTCTTTACAGACTATGAAAGTAGCCAAAGCCTTTTAGGAAATAGTGAACCTCAAGTCAGTGCTGCTCGCTTCTATGTAGAAAATCCTAAGGAAATGGACGGACTCATGAAGCAGGTGGAAAACTTGGCCTTGGAAAATCAAGGCTACCAAGTCGAGAAGGAAAACAAGGCCTTTGAACAAATCAAAGACTCAGTTGCAGCCTTCCAAACCTTCCTGACCATCTTCCTTTATGGGATGTTGATAGCAGGAGCAGGGGCCTTAATTTTGGTCTTGTCTCTCTGGTTGAGAGAAAGGGTCTACGAAGTGGGAATTTTACTGGCACTTGGAAAAGGCAAGAGTTCGATTTTCCTACAATTCTGTTTAGAGGTAGTTTTGGTATCTCTCGGAGCTTTGCTTCCATCCTTTATTGCTGGAAATGCCATTACATCCTATCTGCTCCAAACTCTACTAGCAAGTGGAGATCAGGCAGCTCTACAAGATACACTAGCCAAAGCAAGCAGTCTATCAACCAGCATCCTATCCTTTGCAGAATCCTATGTCTTTCTGTTATTGATTAGTTGCTTATCTGTAGCCCTTTGTTTCCTATTCTTATTTAGAAAATCACCTAAGGAAATTTTATCATCTATTAGTTAATACTCTTCGAAAATCTCTTCAAACCGCGTCAGCTGTATCTGCAACCCCAAAGCTGTGCTTTGAGCAACCTGCAGCTAGCTTCCTAGTTTGCTCTTTGATTTTCATTGAGTATAAGAAGGAGAAATCATGACTTTATTACAATTGCAAGATGTTACCTACCGTTATAAGAACACTGCTGAAGCAGTCTTATATCAGATCAAGTATAATTTTGAACCCGGAAAATTTTATAGTATCATTGGTGAGTCAGGAGCAGGAAAATCCACTCTCTTGTCCCTACTGGCTGGTCTAGATAGTCCTGTTGAAGGTTCTATCCTTTTCCAAGGAGAGGACATTCGTAAGAAGGGTTATTCCTACCATCGCATGCACCATATTTCCCTGGTCTTTCAAAATTATAACTTGATAGATTATCTTTCTCCACTGGAAAATATCCGCTTGGTCAACAAAAAGGCCAGCAAGGAGACTCTTCTTGAACTTGGTCTTGACGAAAGTCAGATCAAGCGAAATGTTCTCCAGTTATCAGGTGGACAACAACAACGTGTTGCTATTGCTCGCAGTTTGGTCTCAGAAGCTCCAGTTATCTTAGCGGATGAGCCAACAGGTAATCTAGATCCTAAGACTGCTGGAGATATTATCGAACTGCTCAAATCACTTGCCCAAAAAACAGGTAAATGTGTCATCGTAGTCACCCACAGTAAAGAAGTGGCACAAGCGTCAGATATTACACTTGAGTTGAAGGACAAGAAACTAATTGAAACTCGCAATACTACAAAATAAGATGAGCTTGTTTTGATAGAATTATTAAATCAAATCTAGAAAGGGAACCTATGTTACACAACGCATTTGCCTATGTTACAAGGAAGTTTTTCAAATCGATTGTCATCTTCCTGATTATTCTCCTCATGGCGAGCTTGAGTTTGGTCGGCTTATCGATCAAGGGAGCTACTGCCAAAGCTTCTCAGGAGACCTTTAAAAATATCACCAACAGCTTCTCCATGCAAATCAATCGTCGCGTCAATCAAGGAACGCCACGTGGTGCTGGGAATATCAAGGGTGAAGATATCAAAAAAATCACCGAAAACAAGGCCATTGAGTCTTATGTGAAACGCATCAACGCTATCGGAGATTTGACTGGATATGACCTTATCGAAACGCCAGAAACCAAGAAAAATCTGACTCCTGACCGTGCCAAACATTTTGGGAGTAGCTTGATGATTACAGGTGTCAATGACTCCTCTAAAGAAGACAAGTTTGTCTCGGGTTCTTATAAACTGGTCGAAGGTGAGCACCTAACCAACGACGATAAGGACAAGATCCTCCTGCACAAGGACTTGGCAGTCAAACATGGCTGGAAAGTCGGGGATAAGGTCAAATTGGACTCCAATGTCTACGATGCAGATAATGAAAAAGGTGCCAAGGAAACAGTCGAAGTGACAATCAAGGGGCTCTTTGATGGTCATAATAAGTCAGCAGTAACCTACTCACAAGAACTCTATGAAAATACAGCTATCACAGACATTCACACTGCTGCAAAACTTTATGGCTACACAGAAGACACAGCTATCTATGGGGACGCAACCTTCTTTGTAACAGCGGATAAGAACTTGGATGATGTTATGAAAGAGTTGAATGGCATCAGTGGTATCAACTGGAAGAGCTATACACTAGTTAAGAGCTCATCTAACTACCCAGCTCTTGAGCAATCCATTTCTGGTATGTACAAGATGGCCAACCTCCTCTTCTGGGGTAGCTTGAGCTTCTCAGTTCTTCTCCTTGCCCTCTTGCTCAGTCTTTGGATCAACGCCCGTCGCAAGGAAGTGGGAATTCTCCTCTCTATCGGTCTCAAGCAGGCAAGTATCTTGGGTCAATTCATCACCGAATCCATCTTTATTGCCATCCCTGCTCTTATTTCTGCTTACTTCCTAGCCAACTACACAGCTCGTGCAATCGGAAATACTGTTCTTGCCAATGTCACTTCAGGTGTTGCCAAGCAAGCTAGCAAGGCTGCTCAAGCCTCTAACCTTGGTGGTGGTGCAGAAGTAGATGGCTTTAGTAAGACCTTGTCGAGCCTAGATATTTCTATTCAGACATCGGACTTTATCATTGTCTTTGTCCTTGCCTTGGTTCTAGTGGTTCTCGTTATGGCGCTTGCTTCAAGCAATCTCCTTAGAAAACAACCAAAAGAGCTCTTGCTCGATAGCGAATAAAAAACTTGCTACCTATTCTCCCCTAAATGGGGTATAATATAGGTAGCATTTTTATCTATTTCATCTTGATAAGGCCTCTTTCTTTCAGGATGAAACTGAGATGATTTACAAGAAATTTAAAGGAATGTGAAACGTTTTTTCTATGAAAATTTTAATTGTAGAAGATGAAGAGATGATCCGTGAGGGGATCAGTGA
>CAUOWW010000026.1:0-19064 GCA_963508345.1 uncultured bacterium | reverse complement strand
GTAAAACGATCATTGCTGACGGTGGAATCAAGTATTCTGGAGATATTGTAAAAGCCCTTGCTGCAGGTGGAAATGCAGTTATGCTTGGATCAATGTTTGCAGGAACTGATGAAGCTCCAGGCGAAACTGAAATCTTCCAAGGACGTAAGTTTAAGACTTACCGTGGTATGGGATCAATTGCTGCTATGAAGAAAGGTTCAAGCGATCGTTACTTCCAAGGTTCTGTCAATGAAGCAAACAAACTTGTTCCAGAAGGAATTGAAGGTCGTGTTGCTTATAAAGGAGCGGCAGCTGATATTGTCTTCCAAATGATTGGTGGTATCCGTTCTGGTATGGGTTATTGTGGTGCAGCTAACCTTAAAGAGTTGCATGATAATGCTCAATTTATTGAAATGTCTGGTGCTGGTTTGAAAGAAAGTCATCCTCATGATGTACAAATTACTAATGAGGCACCAAATTATTCTATGTAAAAAACAATGAAAAGAACTCCCGTGAAAACAGGAGTTCTTTTACGATATTGTCAATTTTAATTTACATCAACTTTACCATTCTGAATAGTGAAGATACTTAGATTTTCTGGTAAATTTCGAAGATGATCTAAGCTTGTTGTTGTGATAAAGGTTTGGATTGAATGAGAAATAGTTTCTAATAATTTTAGTTGTCTAGTGTTGTCAAGTTCGCTCATAACATCGTCAAGCAATAATATTGGAGATTCTGTAGTAATGCTTTCCATTAATTCGATTTCTGCTAATTTTATAGAGAGGACGAGACTACGATGTTGACCTTGACTTCCAAAACTAGCATCCATCCCATTTATATAAAAAGAAATATCATCTCGATGAGGCCCAATACCAGTATTCTTTTTAAATAAATCTCTAGATCTACTTTTTTCTAAAGCAATTTTGAAAGATTCTGATAAGTCTTCTTTGTCAGTTATCTTGACAGAAGATTGATAGGATATTGACAGCTCTTCAATCTGATTAGAAAGTTCAAAATGTTTCTTACGACCAAATGCTTCTAGTTTTTTTATGAAATCTAAGCGGTGATTCATTACACGACATCCATAATCGACTAGCTGATCATCTAGTACTGAAAGGAAGGTTTTATCTATTTTTTGAGCTGATTTTAGATAGGTATTTCTTTGTTTTAGGATATGGCTATAATTTGTTAAGTCTGATAAATAGATTGGCTTAATTTGCCCAAGCTCCATATCAATAAATTTTCGTCGAACCGAAGGTGCACCTTTAATTAGTTGTAAATCTTCCGGAGCAAATAAAACAACATTCATGTGTCCCACATAATCTGAAAGGCGCGCCTGTTTTAAGTGATTAACTTTTGTCACACGTCCTTTTTGTGTTAGTTCGATTTCTAGAGGAATGGATCCAGTTTTTTTCTGAACGAGACCTGAAAGATGAAGTTGTTCCTCATCAAAATGAATGAGATTTTTATCTGTTCGAGTTCGATGACTACGCGTTAAGGCTAAAAAATAGATAGCCTCTAACATATTTGTTTTACCTTGTGCATTGCGTCCTAAAAAGACATTTAATTTAGGATTAAAGTCTATTTTCGTCTCTTTGTAGTTACGAAAAGTTTTGAGAGATAGGTGTTGTAGCCACATGATTATCTACCAGGGAATCGTGGAGCTTGTTTGCTTTTGGGCGATGAAGTAGGTTTAGAGTTGTCTTTTTTTACTCCTTTATTCATCTCCTTAACAAGTTTAGCGATTCGTTCTTTTTCAACTTTATCAGCTTGGTATTCATCTTGTTCTTCAGAAGTAGGTTGTGTCAACAAGATGTCAATATTCATGTCAGGGATGTCAACTTTATCGCCAATACGAAGTTTTTTACCACGACGACTCTCTAATTCCCCATTAAAGTAAACAGAATGTTCAGAGAGAAATGATTTGATAGCTCCTCCGCTATGTGTAATTCCAAGTTCTTTGAGTAGTGCTTGGAGGGTAATAAATTCTTCAAATAATTTGTATTCCATAATTCACCTCAATCTTTGGTATTATACCATATTTTCCTAAAAATAGTGAGAGAAACAGGGAGAAATGTAAGCGTTTTTTATTTCAAAAGTGTTACAGAGAACAAGAAAATTTCAGGTTTTCGTGATATAATAGAAGTCTGTATATAAGGAGGTAAATCATGGAGTTAGTGCATGGAATTTCAACACATTTTATCCAATCAAAAAAGTTTAAAACGAACAAAATCACCGTGCGTTTTACTGCTCCATTATCCCTTGATACGATTGCAGGTCGCATGTTGAGTGCGAGTATGCTAGAGACTGCTAATCAGATGTATCCCACTTCTCAAGATTTGAGAAGACATTTGGCTAGTCTATACGGTACAGATATGTCAACCAATTGTTTCAGAAGAGGACAAAGTCACATTGTAGAATTGACATTTACCTATGTTCGTGATGAGTTTTTAAGTAGGAAAAATCTCCTAACTTCTCAGGTTTTGGAACTTTTAAAAGAAACTCTTTTTTCACCCGTAGTAGTTGATAATGGGTTTGAACCGGCCTTATTTGAAATTGAGAAAAAACAATTGCTAGCAAGTTTAGCAGCTGATATGGATGATTCTTTTTATTTTGCACATAAAGAATTAGATAAACTCTTTTTTCATGATGAACGTCTCAGATTGGAATACAGTGATTTACGAAATCGTATTTTAGCTGAAACTCCACAGAGTTCTTATTCTTGTTTCCAAGAATTTTTGGCCAATAATCGAATAGATTTCTTTTTCCTAGGTGATTTTAATGAGGTTGAAATTCAAAATGTATTAGAATCATTTGGCTTTAAAGGTCGAAAAGGAGATGTGAAGGTTCAGTATTGTCAACCTTATTCCAATATCCTGCAGGAAGGTATGGTTCGGAAAAATGTGGGACAATCCATTTTGGAATTAGGTTATCATTGCCCTTCTGAATATGGTGATGAGCAACATTTACCCATGATTGTAATGAATGGTTTACTTGGTGGATTTGCTCACTCTAAACTATTTACAAATGTCCGTGAAAATGCTGGATTAGCTTATACCATTTCCAGTCAGCTCGATTTATTTAGTGGGTTCTTGAGGATGTATGCTGGTATTGATCGAGAAAATCGGAATCAGGCTCGAAAAATGATGAATAATCAATTACTTGATTTAAAAAAAGGTTATTTTACAGATCTTGAGTTAGAGCAGACCAAGGAAATGATTCGTCGGTCTTTGTTGCTTTCTCAAGATAATCAAGGTTCATCGATTGAACGTGCTTATCAAAATGCCTTGCTTGGAAAATCTTCAGCAGACTTTAAAAGTTGGATTGAAAAACTCGAACAAATTGACAAAGATGCTATTTGTAGAGCAGCTAATAATGTGAAACTACAAGCGATTTACTTTATGGAAGGAATAGAATGACAAAGGTTGCTTTTGAAGAAAAATACTATCCAGCTGTAAAAGAAATGGTTTATCGAACTCGTTTGGCAAATGGATTGACAGTTGCTCTTTTGCCTAAAAAGGAATTTAAAGAGGTTTACGGGAGTGTAACTGTACAGTTTGGTTCGGTAGATACGCTTGTTACAGGAGTTGACGGAAATGTAAAACAATATCCTGCAGGAATTGCTCATTTTCTTGAACATAAATTATTTGAGAGAGAAGATTCTAGCGACTTGATGTCGGCTTTTACGAGTCTAGGTGCAGATAGTAATGCCTTTACAAGCTTTACAAAAACAAGTTATCTTTTTTCAGCAACGGATCATTTTTTAGAAAATTTAGACTTACTTGATGAATTGGTAACATCAGCACACTTTACTGAAGATTCCATTTTAAGAGAGCAGGACATTATCCAGCAAGAACGAGAAATGTATCAAGATGATCCAGATTCGTATTTATTCTTTTCAACTTTAGCAAATTTGTATCCAGGCACACCTTTAGCAACTGATATAGTTGGCAGTGAGGAGTCAATTTCCCAAATCAATCTAACTAATTTGCAAGAAAATTTTACAAGGTTTTACAAACCTGTAAATATGTCTCTGTTTTTAGTTGGTAATTTTGATGTGAATCAAGCACAGGACTACTTTGAAAGAAAAGAACTGGAAGATTTAGGTGTTCAGGAAGTAACAAGAGAGAAGTTTGTTTTACAAGATGTAAAGCAAACAGACAGTATGAGAATGGAAGTGTCTTCTCCTAAATTAGCGATTGGTATTAGAGGTAAACAAGATGTTGTTGAGGCTGATTGCTATCGACATCATATTTTATTAAAATTATTGTTTACAATGATGTTTGGTTGGACTTCGGATCGTTTTCAAAAACTATATGAATCAGGTAAAATTGACACTTCCTTATCTCTAGAAGTTGAAGTAACAAGTCGCTTTCATTTTGTTATGTTGACAATGGATACAAAAGAGCCAGTTGCTTTATCTCACCAGTTTAGGAAGGCCATTCGTAATTTTACAAAGGATTTGGATATTACAGAGGATCATTTAGATATTATAAAAAGAGAGATGTTTGGAGAATTTTTCAGTAGCATGAACTCTCTTGAATTTATTGCAACGCAATATGATGCTTTTGGACAAGGTG
The DNA here is from genome assembly GCA_963508345.1 of uncultured bacterium. GTDB lineage: Bacteria > Bacillota > Bacilli > Lactobacillales > Streptococcaceae > Streptococcus. Next base: position 14,505 of record CAUOWW010000026.1, on the reverse strand, counting down.
AGACAATCTTTGATTTGCCGAAAATTTTACAGGAAATTACTTTAGAGGATGTCCTTGATGCTGGACACCATTTAATAGATGATGGTGACATAGTTGATTTTACAATATTCCCATCGTAGCAACCTATCATAATTGACACTAGAAAGAAGGAATGACAAGTATGAGGAAAAAAACAATTGGTGAGGTTTTACGTTTAGCTAGAACCAACCAAGGGTTGACTTTAGAAGAATTACATAAAAAAACAGAAATTCAGTTGGATATGTTGGAAGCGATGGAAGCTGATGATTTTGATCAACTTCCTAGTCCATTTTATACTCGTTCTTTTTTGAGAAAATATGCGTGGGCAGTTGAGCTAGATGAGAGAATTGTCTTGGATGCTTATGATTCTGGTAGCATGATTACCTATGAAGAAGTAGATGTTGATGAAGAGGAGTTGACAGGTAGGAGACGTTCAAGTAAGAAAAGTAAGACCTCATTTTTACCTTTATTTTATTTTATACTCTTTGCACTATCGATTGTCATTTTTGTGACTTATTATGTTTGGAATTATCTTCAGACTCAACCGGAGCGTTCATCTGTGTCTAGTTATAGTGTAGTCCAAGCAACAAGCTCGACTAGTTCTGTAACTCCGTCTTCAAGTAATAGTTCATTAAGTAGTTCTTCGAATATTGAACCAGCTATAATAGTATCAGGTGAAGGAAATCGAGTAGAAGTTGCTTATAAAACGAGCAAGGAAACTGCAAAATTGCAATTGGCAGTTTCAGATGTTACAAGTTGGGTCAGCGTTTCAGAAAGCGAACTTGAGGGCGGTGTAACTTTATCGCCAGAGAATAAAAGTGCGGAAACAACAGTTTTAACTAAAAGTCCTGTGACCATTACTTTAGGTGTTGTCAAAGGTGTTGCCTTAATAGTAGATAATCAGACTGTTGACTTATCGAAATTAACAGCTCAGACTGGAAAAATCACTGTAACCTTTACTAAAAATTAAGGAAAAACGAATGAAAAAAGAACAAATTCCAAATCTCCTAACAATAGGTCGAATTCTCTTCATACCTATTTTTATCTTTATTTTAACGGTAGGAAATTCGATAGAGAGTCATATTGTGGCAGCTATTATCTTTGCTATTGCCAGTATTACAGATTATTTAGATGGATATTTAGCTCGTAAATGGAATGTGGTCAGTAATTTTGGTAAATTTGCAGACCCTATGGCGGATAAGCTACTAGTTATGTCGGCTTTTATTATGCTAATTGAGTTAGGTATGGCTCCAGCTTGGATTGTTGCAGTGATTATCTGTCGTGAGTTGGCTGTGACAGGTTTAAGGCTTTTACTGGTTGAAACTGGTGGAAGAGTTTTAGCAGCAGCAATGCCTGGAAAAATTAAAACTTTCAGTCAGATGTTTGCAATTATTTTCCTGCTATTACACTGGACTTTGCTTGGTCAAGTTCTACTTTATGTAGCCTTGTTTTTCACTATCTACTCTGGCTATGATTATTTCAAGGGTAGTGCTTATGTATTTAAAGGGACATTTGGTTCGAAATGAAATCAATAATTGATGTAAAAAATCTTTCTTTTCGCTATAAGGAAAGTCAGGAATACTATGATGTGAAGGATATTACGTTTCACGTGAAACGTGGAGAATGGCTTTCGATTGTAGGACATAATGGCAGTGGTAAATCAACGACTGTCCGGTTAATTGATGGTTTATTGGAAGCGGAATCTGGAGAGATTGTAATAGATGGCCAACGTTTGACTGAGGAAAATATTTGGAATATACGTCGTCAAATCGGTATGGTTTTTCAAAATCCAGACAATCAATTTGTTGGAGCGACTGTTGAAGATGATGTTGCTTTTGGTTTGGAAAATCAGGGACTTTCTCGTCAAGAAATGCAAAAGAGAGTGGAAGAAGCTCTGGATTTGGTTGGCATGTTAGACTTTAAAAAGAGAGAGCCAGCGCGTCTATCAGGTGGTCAAAAGCAACGTGTTGCTATTGCAGGTGTTGTAGCCCTAAGACCAGCGATTCTAATTCTAGATGAGGCAACGAGTATGTTGGATCCTGAGGGGCGTAGAGAACTGATTGAGACAGTAAAAGGAATTCGTAAAGACTATGATATGACGGTCATTTCCATTACACATGATTTGGAAGAAGTCGCCATGAGTGATCGTGTATTGGTCATGAAAAAAGGGGAAATTGAATCAACCAGTAGCCCAAGAGAACTTTTTTCTCGAAATGATTTAGATCAAATTGGATTAGACGATCCTTTTTCCAATCAATTAAAACATTCTTTGAGCCAGAATGGCTGTGATTTACCTGAAAATTATTTGACAGAAAGTGAGCTAGAGGATAAGCTATGGGAATTGCTCTAGAAAATGTGAGTTTTACGTATCAAGAAGGGACTCCCTTAGCTTCAACAGCTTTGTCGGATGTTTCTTTGACGATTGAAGATGGTTCTTATACGGCTTTAATTGGGCACACAGGTAGTGGTAAATCAACTATTTTACAACTCTTAAATGGTTTATTGGTGCCAAGTCAAGGGAGTGTGAGAGTTTTTGATACCTTAATCACCTCGACTTCTAAAAATAAAGATATTCGTCAAATTAGAAAACAGGTTGGCTTGGTATTTCAGTTTGCTGAAAATCAGATTTTTGAAGAAACGGTTTTGAAAGACGTTGCTTTTGGACCGCAAAATTTTGGAGTTTCTGAAGAAGATGCGGAGCAGATTGCGCGTGAGAAACTGGCTCTGGTTGGAATTGATGAATCACTTTTTAATCGTAGCCCGTTTGAGCTGTCAGGGGGACAAATGAGACGTGTGGCCATTGCAGGCATACTTGCCATGGAGCCAGCTATATTAGTCTTAGATGAACCCACAGCAGGCCTGGATCCTCTGGGTAGAAAAGAGTTGATGAATTTGTTCAAAAAACTCCACCAATCAGGGATGACCATTGTCTTGGTAACACATTTGATGGATGATGTTGCCGAATATGCGAACCAGGTATATGTGATGGAAAAGGGACGTTTAGTTAAGTATGGTAAACCGAGTGACGTCTTTCAAGATGTTGTCTTTATGGAAGAAGTGCAGTTGGGTGTACCTAAAATTACAGCCTTTTGTAAACGATTGGCTGATAGAGGCGTGTCATTTAAACGATTACCGATTAAGATAGAGGAGTTCAAGGAGTCGCTAAATGGATAGTATGATTTTGGGGCGTTATATCCCAGGGGATTCGATTGTTCACCGATTGGATCCACGTAGCAAATTACTTGCCATGATGCTACTGATTTTGATTGTGTTTTGGGCTAATAATCCCTTGACGAATCTGATTCTTTTTATAGCGACAGGGATATTTATTGCCTTGTCAGGAGTATCTCTTTCATTTTTTATTCAGGGCTTGAAGTCTATGTTTTTCTTGATTGCCTTTACAACTATTTTTCAACTATTTTTCATTTCTAATGGGAATGTTTTATTTGAGTTTTCGTTTGTGAGAATCACGGATTATGCTTTGCAACAAGCTGGGATTATTTTTTGTCGCTTCGTATTGATTATTTTCTTTTCAACTTTGTTAACCTTAACGACCATGCCCTTAAGCTTGGCATCAGCTGTCGAAGCTTTATTAGCACCTTTAAAGCGTGTGAAAGTTCCAGTTCATGAAATTGGCTTGATGCTGTCCATGAGTTTGCGTTTTGTCCCAACCTTGATGGATGATACGACACGGATTATGAATGCACAGAAAGCGCGTGGAGTGGATTTTGGTGAAGGAAGCATTGTTCAAAAGGTGAAGGCTATGATTCCCATTTTGATTCCTCTTTTTGCGACAAGTTTAAAACGTGCGGATTCCTTGGCTATTGCTATGGAAGCGCGTGGTTATCAGGGTGGAAAAGGCAGAAGTCAATACCGACAATTGGAATGGACTCGAAAGGATACGCTGACTATTCTTGTTGTTCTCGTACTTGGTTGTTGCTTATTTTTCTTAAAATCTTAGTAGCTTTCAGGAATTGATAAAAAATTACTGTAACAGTTTTTGATATAAAGGTAGGGATATGAACCGTTTTAAAAAATCAAAATATGTCATTATTATTTTTGTCACCGTTCTGCTTGTGTCAGCTCTCTTAGCGACGACTTATTCAAGTACAATTGTGACAAAATTAGGGGATGGAATCTCATTGGTTGATAGAGTTGTACAAAAACCTTTTCAGTGGTTTGATTCTGTCAAATCAGATTTGGCTCATTTGACACGAACATATAATGAAAATGAAAGTTTGAAGAAACAGATTTACCAATTAGAAGTGAAATCAAATGAGGCGGAAAGTTTAAAGACAGAAAATGAACAATTGCGCCAATTGCTTGATATGAAGTCCAAGTTGCAAGCCACAAAGACTTTAGCAGCGGATGTTATTATGCGTTCTCCAGTATCTTGGAAACAGGAATTGACCTTGGATGTAGGTAAATCAAAAGGGGCTTCTGAGAATATGTTAGCCATTGCAAATGGTGGCTTGATTGGGAGTGTTTCAAAAGTAGAGGACAACTCTACTATGATCAACCTTCTGACAAATACGGAAAATGCTGATAAGATTTCTGTTAAAATTCAACATGGTTCTACAACAATTTATGGGATTATTGTTGGCTATGACAAGGAAAATGACGTTCTTAAAATTAGTCAATTAAATAGTAATAGTGATATTAGTGCGGGTGATAAGGTGACCACTGGTGGATTAGGAAACTTTAACGTTGCTGATATTCCAGTTGGTGAAGTGGTTGCTACAACGCATAGTACGGACTATTTGACACGAGAAGTAACTGTTAAATTGAGTGCAGATACTCATAATGTGCATGTGATAGAATTGGTGGGGAATTCATAATGAGACAGTTGAAGCGGGTTGGAGTGTTTTTATTGCTTCCTTTCTTTGTTCTAATTGATGCCCATATTAGCCAGCTTTTGGGCTCATTATTTCCCCACGTGCAGTTAGCTAGTCATTTTCTATTTTTATTTCTCTTATTTGAGACGATTGAAGTATCAGAGTATCTCTATTTAGCCTATTGTTTTCTAGTGGGTTTGGTTTATGACATTTACTTTTTCCACTTGATAGGGATTGCGACTCTGTTGTTCGTCTTGTTGGGGGTATTTCTCCATAAATTTAATAGTGTTATTTTATTGAATCGTTGGACGAGAATGTTGGCAATTATTGTCATGACTTTTTTATTTGAGATGGGGGTATATATACTTGCAATAGTGGTAGGCCTAACTGTGGATAGTATGTCTTTATTTATAGTCTATAGTTTAGTACCATCAATGATTTTAAATCTTATATGGATGATTGTTTTTCAGTTTATTTTTGAAAAATTTTATCTATGAGAAAGAAATACAAATGTAATAAAGGCGTAATATTTATTATGTCTTTTTTTGGTATACTAGTATTGTCTCAAATAGAAGGAGTATCTACGTAATATGAAGAAAAAAATCTTAGCGTCACTTTTACTAAGTACAGTAATGGTTTCTCAAGTTGCTGTTTTAACAACTGCGCATGCAGAAACTACTGATGACAAAATTGCTGCTCAAGATAATAAAATTAGTAATTTAACAGCACAACAACAAGAAGCTCAAAAACAAGTTGATCAAATTCAGGAGCAAGTATCTGCTATTCAAACAGAGCAATCAAACTTGCAATCTGAAAATGATAGACTACAAGCAGAATCTAAAAAGCTTGAGGGTGAAATTACAGAACTTTCTAAGAATATTGTATCTCGTAATGAATCGTTGCAAAAACAAGCTCGTAGTGCTCAAACAAATGGAGCTGCAACAAACTACATCAATACAATTGTAAATTCAAAATCGATTACAGAAGCTATTTCACGTGTTGCTGCAATGAGTGAGATCGTATCTGCAAACAATAAGATGTTGGAACAACAAAAAGCAGATAAAAAAGCTATTTCTGAAAAACAAGTAGCAAATAATGATGCAATTAATACAGTTATTGCAAATCAACAAAAATTAGCTGATGATGCTCAAACATTAACTACAAAACAAGCTGAATTGAAAGCTGCAGAATTGAATCTTGCTGCTGAAAAGGCTACAGCAGAGGATGAAAAAGCAAGTTTACTTGAGAAAAAAGCAGCAGCGGAAGCGGAAGCTAAAGCAGCAGCAGAAGCAGAAGCTACTTATAAAGCTAAACAAGCAAGTCAAGAACAAACAGTTGTTGCTTCTGGAAATACAACCTTTACAGCAGAAGTTCAAGCAGTCTCTGAATCATCTTCAAGCTATACTCCTGCACTAGTGAAACATCATCCAACATATAGCACAAATGCGTCAAGTTATCCAGTTGGTGAGTGTACATGGGGAGTTAAGACATTGGCACCTTGGGCTGGAGACTACTGGGGTAATGGAGCACAGTGGGCTACAAGTGCAGCTGCAGCAGGATTCCGTACAGGTTCTACACCTCAAGTTGGTGCGATTGCATGTTGGAATGATGGTGGCTATGGACACGTAGCCGTGGTTACAGCGGTTTCATCATCAACAAGTATCCAAGTCTCTGAATCAAACTATGGTGGAAACCGTACAATCGGAAACAAACGTGGTTGGTTCAATCCTACTACAACTTCAGAAGGTTTTGTAACATATATCTATCCAAACTAATGAATGAAATGAAGAGGCTCTATTCGAGTCTCTTTTATGATGATTTATATAGTGAACTTACTTTAAAAATCTACTAAAATAGCTTGAAATTATTGAGGAAGTATGATAAAATAAAAGCTGTCGTGTAAACGATAATACTCATTCTTGATGAATTGTGAAACTGTTGCCCTTGGGTCGTTTTGCAAGTTGAAATCGAGAAGAGGAAAAAAACAAAAAGGAGAAATACTCATGGCAGTAATTTCAATGAAACAACTTCTTGAGGCTGGTGTTCACTTTGGTCACCAAACTCGTCGCTGGAACCCTAAGATGGCTAAGTACATCTTCACTGAGCGTAACGGAATCCACGTTATCGACTTGCAACAAACTGTAAAATACGCTGACCAAGCATACGACTTCATGCGTGATGCAGCAGCTAACGATGCAGTTGTATTGTTTGTTGGTACTAAGAAACAAGCAGCTGATGCAGTTGCTGAAGAAGCAGTACGTTCAGGTCAATACTTCATCAACCACCGTTGGTTGGGTGGAACTCTTACAAACTGGGGAACAATCCAAAAACGTATCGCTCGTTTGAAAGAAATCAAACGTATGGAAGAAGATGGAACTTTCGAAGTTCTTCCTAAGAAAGAAGTTGCACTTCTTAACAAACAACGTGCACGTCTTGAAAAATTCTTGGGTGGTATCGAAGATATGCCTCGTATCCCAGATGTGATGTACGTAGTTGACCCACATAAAGAGCAAATCGCTGTTAAAGAAGCTAAAAAATTGGGTATCCCAGTTGTAGCGATGGTTGACACAAACACTGATCCAGATGATATCGATGTAATCATCCCAGCTAACGATGACGCTATCCGCGCTGTTAAATTGATCACAGCTAAATTGGCTGACGCTATCATCGAAGGACGTCAAGGTGAAGATGCAGCAGCAGTTGAAGCAGAATTTGCAGCTTCAGAAGCTCAAGCAGATTCAATCGAAGAAATCGTTGAAGTTGTAGAAGGCGACAACGCTTAATTCATATAAATAGTAATTACCTAGGAGGGCGGGGCTTAGCCCGGCTCTCCTATTTTTAAAAAATATAGGAGAATCAAAATGGCAGAAATTACAGCTAAACTTGTAAAAGAGTTGCGTGAAAAATCTGGTGCCGGTGTTATGGACGCTAAAAAAGCGCTTGTAGAAACAGACGGTGACATCGAAAAAGCGATTGAATTGCTTCGTGAAAAAGGTATGGCTAAGGCAGCTAAGAAAGCTGACCGTGTTGCTGCAGAAGGTTTGACTGGTGTTTATGTTAACGGTAATGTTGCAGCAGTTATTGAAGTAAACGCTGAAACTGACTTCGTTGCGAAAAACGCTCAATTCGTTGAATTGGTAAATACTACAGCTAAAGTTATTGCTGAAGGAAAACCTGCTAACAATGAAGAAGCACTTGCTTTGACAATGCCTTCAGGTGAAACTCTTGAAGCTGCATACGTATCTGCAACAGCAACTATCGGAGAAAAAATCTCATTCCGTCGCTTTGCTTTGATTGAAAAAACAGATGCACAACACTTTGGAGCTTACCAACACAATGGTGGACGTATCGGTGTTATTTCAGTTGTTGAAGGTGGAGACGAAGCTCTTGCTAAACAATTGTCAATGCATATCGCAGCGATGAAACCAACAGTTCTTTCTTATAAAGAATTGGATGAGCAATTCGTTAAAGATGAGTTGGCACAATTGAACCACGTTATCGACCAAGATAACGAAAGCCGTGCAATGGTTAACAAACCAGCTCTTCCACACTTGAAGTATGGATCAAAAGCACAATTGACTGATGAAGTGATTGCTCAAGCTGAAGCTGATATCAAAGCTGAGTTGGCTGCAGAAGGCAAACCAGAAAAAATCTGGGACAAAATCATCCCAGGTAAAATGGATCGCTTCATGCTTGACAACACTAAAGTTGACCAAGCTTACACACTTCTTGCACAAGTTTACATCATGGATGACAGCAAGACAGTTGAAGCATACCTTGAATCAGTTAACGCTTCAGTAGTTGAGTTCGCTCGCTTTGAAGTTGGTGAAGGTATCGAGAAAGCTGCAAACGACTTTGAAGCTGAAGTTGCAGCTACAATGGCAGCAGCCTTGAATAACTAATAATAAAAAGGAAGCCAAATTGCTTCCTTTTTATTATATAGGGCTTAGATTTTCTCCTGAAATTGTTTCTTTGCCTAGCCTCACTCGATTAGAAATAGTTATAGTAGCTTGAATCTAGAATAGTATGCCACGACTGCTAAACTATTTCTAGAAAATAATTTGATTTTCCTAATCGATTTGTTCATATCTTATTTCAATTTACTATAAAACAAAAAGCCCTATAATAAGGGCTAAATGTATTTAGGAGACTACACTTCAAATTCATAGAGTGCTGTAGAAAGATAACGTTCGCCGTTATCTGGTGCTAGAGCAAGGACTTTCTTACCTGTGCCTAATTTCTTAGCAACTTCAATTGCTCCGTAGATAGCTGCAGCTGAAGAAATACCAACAAGGAATCCTTCTTTTCCGCCAATCTCACGACCAAGTGCCAGAGCATCGTCTGATGTTACACGAACGATACCATCATAGGCGTGTGTATCCAGTGTATCAGGAATAAATCCAGCTGAGATACCTTGAATTTTGTGTGGTCCAGGTTTTTCACCAGATAGAATAGCAGATTCGTCTGCCTCTACTGCAAAAACTTGAATGTTAGAATTTGCTGATTTGAGTGCATGAGAAACACCAGAAATCGTTCCACCGGTACCCACTCCAGCAACAAAGGCATCTAGTCCATCTTTACCGAAAGCAGCTAGTATTTCAGCTCCTGTTGTTCTTTCGTGTACTTCTGGATTAGCTGGATTGTCAAATTGAAGAGGAAGGAAACCATCACGTTCAGCAGCGATTTCTTGAGCTTTAGCAATAGCGCCTTTCATTCCTTCACTACCAGGAGTTAGGACGAGTTCAGCACCATAAGCTTGGATAATCTTACGTCGTTCTACACTCATAGTTTCAGGCATAACGATGACGACTTTATACCCTTTAGCAGCACCTACCCATGAAAGTCCAATACCAGTGTTTCCACTTGTTGCTTCAACAATAGTAGAACCTGGTTTCAGAATACCGTCTTGTTCAGCTTTTTCAATCATGCTAAGAGCAATACGATCTTTTACAGAAGAACCAGGGTTGAATGCTTCAAGCTTAACGTAAACGTCCGCAGCACCTTCTGGAACAATGTTGTTGAGTTTAACAATCGGAGTTTGACCGATTAATTCAGTAATGTTGTTATAAATAGACATATGAATACCTCTTTGTATAAGATATCTCTAGTATAACGCTATCTATACCATTTGTAAAATATAGAAATCCTATCGAAGTGATAGGATTTTTTTATATCATAGGTCTAAGCCGTTAATTTTCAAGCGATTGTGATAAGCTAATTCTAGTAAATAGGTGTAAAGGAGAACGCAATCTGTTTTCTTTTTGAATAGTCTCATTTTCTAATAGGTCTTTGTAAGCATCTTTTTATTTTGCTAATTAAAGTAGCGGTGAGAATGTCAGTGAAACACTGTATTATCTATTATTTACACTAAGTTTACAGGAACTTCAACTTCTCGTAAACCTTGATCCGTTAAAGTGACTTTTCCATTAAAAAACTCTACAAGTGTAGCTTTAATATTTTCTTTTTCTTCTCTATCAACATAAATCATCGTATCGACTTGATCTGTAAAGTTTGTCTCAAGTTCCATGAGATCATGTTCCTTAAGAAAGTTACTATACTCTTGGTAATGAGCGTAAGACATTTGAATAGCAATGCCAGCCTGTTCCTTTATTTCAATGATGCCAATTTCTTTGACAGCTAGGGCAACACTGCTTGCGTAAGCACGAATCAATCCGCCAGCACCTAGCTTAATGCCTCCAAAGTAGCGTGTTACTACCATACAGACATTAGTAAGATTGTGATTTTCTAGCACCCCAAGCATGGGAATGCCAGCAGTACCACTGGGTTCACCATCATCACTTGTACGTTTGATTTCACTACGTTCTCCAATAATGAAGGCAGAGCAGTTATGCGTAGCTTTGTAGTGTTCTTTTTTGATGGCAGTAATGAAGTCACGAGCCTCTTCTTCGCTATAAACACGCTTGGCATGACAGATAAAGCGGGATTTTTTGATTTCTTCTTGGACTTGACCGTCCTCTTTAATTGTTCTAAATTCCATGATTTAATTGTACTAAAAAATCATCTAAAGCGCTAGGTTTTTACGAATAAAGAAGTATGAAAGTAAATCCAAATTATCTCGGTCGTTTGTTTACGGAGAATGAATTAACTGAAGAAGAACGTCAGTTGGCAGAGAAACTTCCAGCAATGAGAAAGGAGAAGGGAAAACTTTTCTGTCAACGTTGTAATAGTGCTATTCTAGAAGAATGGTATTTGCCCATCGGTGCTTACTATTGTCGGGAGTGCTTAATTATGAAGCGAGTCAGGAGTGATCAAGCTTTACACTATTTTCCGCAGGAGGATTTTCCGAAGCAAGATGTTCTCAAATGGCGCGGTCAATTAACTCTTTTTCAAGAGAAGGTGTCAGAGGGGCTGATTCGAGCGGTAGACAAGCAGGAGCCAACCTTAGTTCATGCGGTAACAGGAGCTGGAAAGACAGAAATGATTTATCAAGTAGTGGCCAAAGTGATTGATGAAGGTGGTGCAGTATGTTTGGCCAGTCCTCGCATAGATGTTTGTTTGGAGCTATACAGGCGCCTGCAAGATGATTTTGCTTGCGAGATAGCCCTCCTACATGGAGAATCAGATCCGTATTTTCGAACACCATTAGTTGTTGCGACGACACATCAGTTATTGAAGTTTTATCAAGCTTTTGATTTGCTGATAGTGGATGAAGTAGATGCTTTTCCTTATGTTGACAATCCAACGCTTTACCATGCTGTCAAGAATAGTGTAAAGGAGAATGGACTGAGAATCTTTTTAACAGCGACTTCGACTGATGAGTTAGATAGGAAGGTTCGCATAGGAGAACTAAAACGATTGAGCTTGCCAAGACGATTTCATGGAAATCCGTTGATTATTCCTAAACCTGTCTGGTTATCGGATTTTAATCACTGTTTAGAGAAAAATCGGTTATCACCAAAGTTAAAGTCCTATATTGAGAAGCAGAGAAAGACAGCTTATCCGTTACTCATTTTTGCTTCAGAAATTAATAAAGGGGAGCAGTTAAAAGAAATCTTACAGGAGCAATTTCCAAATGAAAAAATTGGCTTTGTATCTTCTATCACAGAAGATCGATTAGAGCAAGTACAAGCTTTTCGAGATGGAGAACTGACAATACTTATCAGTACGACAATATTGGAGCGTGGAGTTACCTTCCCTTGTGTGGATGTTTTCGTAGTAGAGGCCAATCATCGCCTTTTTACTAAGTCTAGCTTGATTCAGATTGGTGGACGAGTTGGGCGAAGCATGGATAGAGCGACAGGAGATTTGCTTTTCTTCCATGATGGGTTAAATACTTCAATCAAGAAGGCAATTAAGGAGATTCAGCAGATGAACAAGGAGGCTGGTTTATGAAGTGTTTGTTATGTGGGCAGACAATGAAGACTGTTTTAACTTTCAGTAGTCTCTTGCTTTTGAAGAATGATGCCTCCTGTCTTTGTTTAGATTGTGATTCTATTTTTGAGAGAATTGGAGAAGAGCACTGTCCAAACTGTATGAAAATAGGATTGTCAACAAAGTGTCAAGATTGTCAATTTTGGTGTAAAGAAGGAGTTGAGGTCAGTCATAGAGCGATTTTTATTTACAATCAAGCTATGAAGGATTTTTTCAGTCGGTATAAGTTTGATGGAGACTTCCTTTTAAGAAAAGTTTTTGCTTCAGTTTTAAGTGAGGAGTTAAAAAAGTACAAAGGGTACCAATTTGTTGTAATTCCCCTAAGTCCTGAAAGATTGCTTGAGAGGGGATTTAATCAGGTTGAGGGCTTGGTAGAGGCAGCAGGTTTTTCGTATCTGGATTTAATAGAGAAAAGAGAAGAAAGAGCTAGTTCTTCTAAAAGTCGTTCAGAACGCTTGGCAACAGAACTTCCTTTCTTTATTAAAAGTGGAGTCAGCATTCCTAAGAAAATCCTACTTATAGATGATATTTATACTACAGGAACAACTATAAATCGTGTGAAGAAACTGCTGGAAGAAGCTGGTGCTGAGGATGTAAAAACATTTTCCCTTGTAAGATGAGGAAAAAATTTGCAAAAATAAAATGAAAGCGTTATAATAAAATCAGAAAAACAAAAATGTTTAGAAAGAAGGTACTCATATGATTAAATATAGTATCCGTGGTGAAAACCTAGAAGTAACAGAAGCAATTCGTGATTATGTAGTTTCTAAACTCGAAAAGATCGAAAAGTATTTTCAAGCTGAACAAGAGTTGGATGCTCGAGTTAACTTGAAGGTGTATCGTGAAAAAACTGCTAAAGTGGAAGTAACGATTCCGCTTGGCTCAATTACTCTTCGTGCAGAAGATGTGTCTCAAGATATGTATGGTTCAATTGACCTTGTAACTGATAAAATTGAACGTCAGATTCGTAAAAATAAAACAAAAATCGAGCGTAAAAATAAAAATAAGGTAGCAACTAGTCAATTATTTACAGATGCTTTGGTGGAAGATCCAAATGTTGTCCAGTCTAGAGTTGTTCGTTCAAAACAAATTGATTTAAAACCAATGGATTTGGAAGAAGCTATTCTACAGATGGATTTGTTGGGACATGATTTCTTTATCTATGTGGATGTTGAAGATCAAACAACTAATGTGATTTATCGTCGTGAGGATGGAGAAATTGGTCTGTTAGAGGTTAAAGAATCTTAATTAGAACATGTGTAAAGGTAGGTTTACTGATTTGTAAACCTCCTTTTTCTTATAATTGATAGAATTACTGATTACACTTTTAAAAAGTCGCTTTTTGGTGGTTATTATGGTATAATGGGTGCCAAGAGGTTTGGAATGAAAAAATTTTATGTAAGTCCTATTTTCCCCTTAATATTAGGAATAGTGGCGTTCGGAGTGCTATCTGTGCAACTTGTTTTTGTAACGAATACACTGGTAACGCTATTTCTTTTGATACTTATTTTGGGTTCATATATTTTACTATTCATCCATCAGAGAGACTACTACTCAAAGAGTGAAGTAGAACAAATTCAGTATGTAAACCACCAAGCTGAAGATAGTTTGACAACCTTGTTAGAACAGATGCCTGTTGGGGTTATTAAATTAGACTTATCATCTGGTGAAGTTGAGTGGTTTAATCCTTATGCTGAATTGATCTTGACTAATGAAGTGGGCGAAATTGATGTGGCATTAATTCAAACAATTATCAAGGCATCGGTAGGAAATCCAGGATCCTATGCCACCTTGGGGGAGACCCGTTATTCGGTTCATATGGACAAGGTATCTGGGGTTCTTTACTTCTTTGATGTGTCTGGAGAATACGAAGCGACTGTTGAGTTAGTAACGAGTCGACCTGTGATTGGGATTGTCTCTGTTGACAACTACGATGACTTAGAAGATGAAACATCGGAGTCTGATATCAGTCATATCAACAGTTTTGTAGCCAATTTTGTTTCAGAATTTGCTGTGAAGCATGCCATGTTCTCTCGTCGAGTGAGTATGGATCGTTTTTATTTATTTACGGACTACACGGTACTTGAGGGATTGATGAATGATAAATTTTCTGTTATTGATGCATTCAGAGAAGAGGCGAAACAGAGACAGCTGCCTTTGACCTTAAGTATGGGATTTTCTTATGGTGATGGAAATCATGATGAAATAGGGAAAGTTGCTTTGCTCAACTTGAACTTGGCTGAAGTGCGTGGTGGCGACC
>CAUOWW010000025.1:0-20109 GCA_963508345.1 uncultured bacterium | reverse complement strand
TTTCCCAGGAAGCATGATATCTAGCAAAACGAGGTCAATCCCACCTTGGTCAAAAAGCATGATTCCTTCTGTACCAGAAAAGGCTTGAATCACCTCATGCTCCTCAGTAAGAAGTGTTCGTAAAATCTCTTGAATGTCACTATTGTCTTCAATAACCAGTATCCTAGCCATAAATACCAACCTTTCTGCAACTATTATAGCATGTTTTATTGATAAAGCTTAAACAGAAAAGCTCCTCGCATAAAAGTGCGAGAAAGCCTTAGAGGATTAAAATATAAAATCCATTTACTAGATGACCTAGTATCCTTATAGTTGCTAGTGAAAACGAGTCTAGCAGAATGAATCTCTCATTTCTCCCCTACTAGTCCGTAATGCGTTGATACATTTCGGGTCTTCTATCACGAAACAAGCCCCAGTTTAGGCGCTCGCTTGCTCCCTTGTCTAAGTCATAAGTAGCTAACAGAACAGCTTCTTCTTGTCTTTCAGCTAGCTCTAGAATAGCTCCTGTTTCATCTGTCATAAAGGATGAACCGTAGAAGTCAAGACTGGAACTCTGTCCACCATTTTCCTCACTAGGAGTGACCTCCTCCAAGCCATAGCGATTGGCTGCAATAACTGGAACAATATTTGCTGCTGCGTGCCCTTGCATGGTACGTTGCCAATGACCACAACTATCTGTATCCAAAATCGGCTCTGAACCAATGGCTGTAGGATAAAAGAGCAATTCAGCACCATTTAACGCAAGACAACGGGCTGTTTCAGGGAACCATTGATCCCAACAGATACCGATCCCAATCTTAGCATAGCGAGTATCCCAGACCTTGAAACCTGTGTTACCAGGCGTAAAATAAAACTTTTCTTGATAGTAATGGTCGTCTGGTATGTGGGTTTTCCGATAAACGCCCAGCACTTCTCCATCTGCATCAATGACGGCAATAGAGTTATACAAGACATTGCCATCTTTTTCATAGAAACTGATTGGTAAAACAACCTGTAGTTCCTTAGCAATTACCTTAAAATGCTGAATGGCAGTATTTTCTGCTACAGACTGGGCATGCTGGTAGTAGTCATACTGACGTTCCTGACAAAAGTATGGACGTTCAAATAATTCGGGTAAAAGAATAATTTGTGCACCTTGTTCTGCAGCCTGACGTACTAAACGCTCTGCGGTTTGGATATTTGTTGCCACATCCTTGGCACATTGCATCTGAATGGCTGCAACTCTTACATTTCTCATCTTTTTCTCCTATTCTGGGATTTGTTGGGTGATACAGTGGATATTGCCACCACCTAAGAGAATATCTCTGGCTGGTATTCCGACAACTTTACGGTCTGGGAAACACTTACTGAGGATATCTAAGGCTACTTGATCGTTTTTATCTTGAAACTGGGGAACAAGGACTGCCTTGTTAGCAATATAGAAATTGACATAGGAAGCAGCAAGCCTTTCACCTGCGTATCGCTCTTCTTCTCCTTCTTCGTAGGAATAACCAGGAAGATCTTCTTCTGTCACAACTTGTCGAACTGCAGGGATAGGCAATTTATGAATGGTGAAGTGACGACCTTTTGCATCCGTTTCCTTCTCTAAAAGCGCTAAATCAGCTGCTGACATGGCATATTGAGGATCATTTTGATCATCTGTCCAAGCCAAGACAAGCTCAGCAGGACCAACAAAGGCTGCAATATTGTCAACGTGTTCATTGGTTTCATCCTGATAAATACCATAGGGAAGCCAGATAACTTTGTCAGCACCAAGGCTCTCTAATAAGGTATTCTCGATTTCCTCTTTAGTCAGGTTAGGATTGCGACCAGGACTAAGCAAGCAACTTTTAGTTACGAGAATGGTTCCTTGTCCATCGCTATGGATTGCGCCTCCTTCAAGTACAAAAGGTTTGGCATCGTAAACAGGCATATCCAAAGCCTCAGCAAAACGACTGGCTACTTGGTCATCATCTTCATAGTCTTGGTAGAGACCATCAACAGCACCACCCCAAGCATTGAAAGACCAGTCTAATGCCAATTTTTCCCTTTTATCATTGAGGAGAATGGTCGGGCCTGTATCACGCGCCCAGGCATCATTGGTGGGAATGTCTAGATAAATAACGCTATCTCCAAGGTAGTCTTGGGCTTCAGATAGATAGTCTTGCTCCACCAAGAGATAAACTCTTTCCCCTTCTGCTATGGTTTTGATAATCTGGCTAAAAGCCTTTTTAGCTGCCTTACCTTGAAAGGGCCATGAACCTGGTCGAGTCGGCCATATCATTAGGGTACCATGATGGGGTTCGTACTCTGCTGGCATACGATAGCCTAATTTTTTTGGACTGTTCATCATGATAATCTCCCTTTAAAATCTTGATAACCAAAAGCCTTGACCAAGTCACAATCTCCATTTTCATCCATAATATAAAGACTTGGCAATCCAATACCATTAAAAGTATTATTTTTGACAAAAGAATAAATGGCCATGTCTTCGAAATAAAGTCTATCACTGATTTGGACTGGATTTTCAAAACTATAATCACCAATTACATCGCCCGTCAGACAGGTATTAGAAGAAAGTCTGTAGGTATGAGCTTTTTCCTGTGCCTCAAAGCCATTTCTCAAAGGTGGACGATAGGGCATCTCAAGTACATCAGGCATATGGCAGGTCGCAGAGGCGTCTAAAATCAATATTTCCATACCGTTTTCGACAATATCCAATACTTCAGTTGCTAGATAACCAGCATTGAGCGCAATAGCTTCACCCGGCTCGATATAGACTTCAAGATTGTAAGTTTCTCGGATACGCTTGATTTCGGAAATCAGTAAATCCACATCATAGTCTTCTCTTGTGATATGGTGGCCACCGCCCATATTGAGCCATTTAACTTCATGTAAATAAGGACCAAACTGTTCTTCTACTGCTTTCAAAGTTGTCTGTAAATCATCTGCCCCTTGCTCGCAAAGGGTATGAAAATGAAGTCCATCCACCAAATCCAACAAATCACTAGGAATTTTATCTAGTGTCACGCCAAAACGAGAACCTGGTGCACAGGGGTCATAGAGCGCGTGATCACCCTGAGTTGAACACTGAGGGTTGAGGCGTAAACCGACACTGATACCAGCCTCACGACAACGCGAACCATGCTTACGCAACTGTCTCTCAGAGTTAAAGACGATATGGTCTGTTATCTCCAGCAATTCCTCCAAGTCCGCATCCTTGAAAGCAGGTGCAAAAACATGGACTTCACCAGGAAATTCTTCCCTTGCCAATTTGGCTTCATAAAGTCCACTAGCTGTTGTACCAGAGAGATACTGGCTAATCAAGGGATAGGTTTTATAAAGGGAATACGCCTTCTGGGCAAGCAAAACCTTGCAACCAGCTTCTTCTTGTACATATTGTAAAATGCGACAGTTGGCTTCTAACTTGGCTAAGTCAATGACGTAAGATGGTGTTGGTACTTGTTCTAGCTTCATTAGTCCACCATTTGTGGATTTTCAACCACAACCCAAGGTAAACCATACTCATTCAAAGCTTCCATAAATGGATCTGGATCCAACTCTTCAAGGTTATACACTCCAGCTTGTTTCCAAGTACCGTTCATAACCAATTTTGTCCCAATCATGGCTGGAACGCCTGTCGTGTAAGAAATAGCTTGTGAACCAACTTCTGCGTAACATTCCTGATGGTCGCAAACATTGTAGATATAGATAGTCTTTTCAACGCCGTCTTTGACACCTGTAAAGATACAACCGATATTGGTTTTACCAACTGTACGTGGACCAAGGCTTGCAGGATCTGGAAGCAAGGCTTTCAAGAATTGGATTGGAACAATTTCTTGTCCGTTGAAGTTAATGGCATCCGTACGAAGGAGACCAACGTTTTCCAAGCATTTCATATGCGTTAGATAAGATTGACCAAAAGTCATAAAGAAGCGAATACGTTTGACTCCTGGAATATTTTTCGCCAATGATTCGATTTCTTCATGGTGAAGGAGATACATATCTTTTTGTCCAACTTGAGGGAAATCGTACTCGCGCTTGATAGACATGGCTTCAACTTCGACCCATTTTCCATCTTCCCAGTAAGAGCCTGGCGCAGAAACCTCGCGTAGATTGATTTCTGGGTTAAAGTTTGTTGCAAATGGATAACCGTGGTCACCACCATTACAGTCTAAAATGTCGATATAGTGGATTTCATCAAAATAGTGTTTAAGGGCATAAGCTGAAAAGACACTGGTCACACCTGGGTCAAATCCAGAGCCAAGCAGAGCGGTCAAGCCTGATTCTTTGAATTTCTCCTGATAAGCCCATTGCCATGAGTAGTCAAAGTAGGCTGTAAATCCAAGTTCCTTACAACGTTTCTCATAAATAGCACGCCATTCAGGGTCTTCTGTATCCTCAGCCTCATAGTTGGCAGTATCAATATAATGCACACCTGTTGCCAAACAAGCGTCCATAATTGTTAAATCTTGGTATGGTAAAGCTACGTTCAAAACAGCTTCTGGCTTATAGCTTTCAATCAAGGCAATCACTTCTTCAACCTTGTCAGCATCAAGAGCTGCTGTTTCAATCTTAGTATTTGTTTTGCCTTCTAATTTAGCTTTCAAGTCATCGCATTTTGACTTGGTACGACTAGCAATCATAATTTCTGTAAAGGTTTCGCTATCTTGACAAATCTTTGAAATAGCAACTTGGGCAACGCCCCCACATCCAATAACTAGTAAACGACTCATTTTTTTCCTTCCTCTTCTTCTAAAATGTCCTCAACATACTTGGGCAACATAAAGGCTCCCACGTGTAAATTTGCAGTGTAGTATTCTGTGAAAAGCTGGCGTTTTTTCCAACCTTCCTTGTCAAAATCTTTGATAGGGTGGTATTTTTTCGAAGCAAATCCAAACAACCAATAGCCAGCTGGACTGGTTGGGATGTGGGCTTGGTAGACCCGACTAATTGGAAAGGCTTGATTAACCTTACGGTGCATGCTTCGGCAAGCCGACTCATCTTCGTCAAAGAAAGGACTACCATGCTGGTATATCATGATACCGTCCTCTTTCAAGGCTCTGTAACTATTTCCGTAAAATTCCTTGGTAAAGAGCCCTTCCGTATGTCCAAATGGATCTGTCGCATCGTTGATAATGATATCGTAATCATCTTCGCAGTTTCGCAAAAAGCGTAGCCCATTTTGATAGTAAATGGTAACACGAGGATCATCTAACCCTGCAGCAAAATCTGGGAAATACTCACGACAGACTTCAACCAACATCTCATCTGGTTCCACGATATCGATTTGTTCCAGCTCAGGATAGAGGGTTAATACTTGGGCAACACCGCCGTCACCACCCCCTATTACCAAGACTTTCTTGGGATTTGGGTGCACAGCCATGGGAACATGAACGGTCATTTCATTGTAGACAAAATCATCTGCATCTGAGAACAAGACGTGCCCATTTAAAATCAAAATCTTTCCAAAAGCTGGCGTATCCAAGACTTCGATATCCTGCCATTCACTTTTACCAGCGTAGAGTTGCTTGGCTGTTCTCAGGGACAATTTCACATCTGGAGTATGAACTTCAGAAAACCATAAATCCATCTAGTTCTCCTTTCTCTTAATGACGTTGATGTGATTGACCTCAGGATCTTCCGTCCCTTGAAGGGAACAACCACGTTCCTTGGCAAATTGGATATAATCGACAATTTCTCGTGTAATGCGTTCTCCAGGAGCCAAGATAGGGATTCCTGGAGGATAGCACATGACAAATTCCCCACAGACTTGTCCAACAGATTCGTCTAAAGACAAACTTTTTCTCTCTGAATAGAAGGCTTCTTGTGGAGACAGCACTAACTCGGGCTGAATATATTCTCCTGCTATCAAGTCCTTCCCATCTCTCGAGTAAAGTCTCTTGATGTCAGCTAGAGCACCTACCAAGCGCTCGATGTCTTGGATGCGGTCACCAATCGAAATATAGGCCAGGATATTGCCGATATCACCAAACTCAATCTGAATGTCGTATTCGTCTCGTAGGAGGTCGTAAACCTCGATACCTGTTAAGCCAATACCCTGAGTGTAAACTGACAGCTTGGTTACATCAAAATCACATACCGACACACCATCTATTAACTCTTTTGAGTAGGCATAGTAGCCACCGATAGCATTGATTTCACGACGAGCATACTCAGACAGTTCAATAACCTTCTCAAAGGATTCTTTACCACGAAGGGCCAAGTTGCGACGTGAAATATCCAAACTAGCCATCAACAAGTAAGAGGCGGATGTTGACTGGGTCAGGTTGATTATCTGACGAACGTACTCAGGATTCATCTGCTCCCCGATTAAAAGAAGCGAACTTTGTGTCAAACTTCCACCAGACTTATGCATGGAAACTGCTGCCATATCAGCCCCTGCATCCATAGCAGAAATTGGAAGTTTATCTGTAAAATGCAAATGCGCTCCGTGGGCTTCATCTACTAAAACCATCATACCAGCTTCATGAGCCATTTCTGTCAACCCCTTTAGGTCTGAACAGATTCCGTAGTAAGTAGGATTGTTAATCAAAATGGCCTTGGCATCTGGATGGTCCTTTATGGCCTGGGCTACTCGGTCATTTTCAAGACCTAAAGCGATACCAATCTTAGGATCTACACTCATCTCGATATAGATGGGAATGGCACCACATAGAACAAGTGCATTAATAGCAGATTTATGGACATTTCGTGGCAAAATAATCTTATCTCCTGCCTTGCAGGTTGACAAAATCATAGTCTGCACCGATGAAGTTGTTCCACCAATCATGAGAAAAGCATGGCTAGCTCCAAAAGCATCAGCTGCCAGCTCCTCTGCATCTCGAATAATCGAAATAGGATGCCCTAAATTATCCAAAGGTTTCATCGAATTGACATCAATGCCTACACATTTTTCTCCTAACAGTTCGACAAGTTCTGGATTTCCCCGTCCACGCTTGTGACCTGGAACATCAAAGGGAACAATCCTTTTCTTGCGTAACTTCACCAAGGCCTCATAAATAGGGGCTTGGTTTTGATCTAACTCTTTCAAGACATACTCCTTTCAATATTTTTAGGACCTTATGAAAACTAAGGAACTAAAGGTTGACTCATGAAAAAAGAGCAGGTTTTCACCTGCTCTGCAATCTTCTGACGTTTTTATGTTTGTTTCTTTTGAGTATGTCTGTTCCTGATGTTTCCTAACTCTCTAGTAGCAAATATTACGTACTTTATTGATCGTTTCACAAGATGACGTGTGCTTTCACCACACTAAAAATTTATGAATTAGGACAAGTGTCCTAACATCAACTTATAAAAGTAGGCTTTTAACCCTATCAATAATGTGGTTTTTCAACCACGCTTCGGCATTCAACCCTGCCTGTCCGTAGGCATTTTTTACTCGGGTTTATATTTGCTAGAAAACATCATCTCATTTTCTAAGCTTTATTACTATAACATGTTTTTAAGAACTTGTAAAGCATTTTTTGATAAAAAATAAAAATATGTTCGTAAACTCTTTGGTTTATGTAAAAAATATCAATAAATCTTTTCTTGTAAACGATTATAAAGTGAACAAAATGTTTATCGTATTTAATTTAAAATTTTTTATGCTATTCTATACTCTTTACCTTCGGTGTTTGATCTATCAGAGAAGATGTCGACATTTTTATATCATTAAAATCGTGCAACTTTTTTCAGATACTTTTAAAAGATTGATTTCATTACCTGTTTCCTTTATACTGGATAAAAAGGAGTATAGTATGTCAGAAACAAATCACGAAATCGATTCAAATTTTGCAGGTCGTTTAAATGTCCTGCGTGCAGGTGTTCTTGGTGCTAATGATGGGATTATTTCCATTGCTGGTGTGGTTATCGGGGTTGCCAGTGCTACCAGCAATATCTGGATTATTTTTTTATCAGGTTTTGCAGCTATTTTGGCAGGTGCCTTTTCAATGGCTGGTGGAGAATATGTGTCCGTTTCAACTCAAAAAGATACTGAGGAAGCAGCCGTTGCGCGTGAGCAAGTCTTGCTAGATCAGGATATAGAGCTAGCCAAAAAATCCCTCTATGCTGCCTATATCCAAAATGGCGAGTGTGAAACATCAGCCCAACTTTTAACCAACAAGGCCTTTCTTAAAAATCCGCTCAAGGCTTTGGTAGAGGAAAAATATGGGATAGAGTATGAAGAGTTTACCAATCCTTGGCACGCTGCCATTTCTAGCTTTGTTGCCTTTTTCCTTGGTAGCTTACCACCAATGCTTTCAATTACCATTTTCCCAAGTGACTACCGCATCCCTGCTACTGTCTTTATCGTCGGTGTGGCCCTTATTCTCACTGGCTACACAAGTGCCAAACTTGGTAAAGCCCCAACTAAAACAGCTATGATTCGAAACCTTGCTATTGGTCTTTTAACCATGGGAGTTACCTTTCTGCTAGGACAACTTTTCAGCATTTAGAATACAAGAAATACCTCGATTTTCAAGTCGAGGTATCTTTTTTACATTTGCACAATCTTGCGATAGCTTCTTGAAGTAATCATGAAAATCAGCACATAGGCGATGAGGAAGATAGCGCAGATAGACAAGGTCACAATCAACATCATAGTCGTATCCAGTACACCAATCACTTTTAGAATCAGACTAAGCATATGATAGGCAAAGGCTAGATGTATGAAGGCAAAAAGCAAAGGAAGGAAGAAAACAGTTAAAACTTGTTTGTTAATGGTTTGCTTGATTTGCTTTTGATCTAAACCAACTTTCTGCAAGATAATAAAGCGCTCACGGTCTTCATATCCTTCAGAAATTTGCTTGTAGTAGATGACCAGAACGGTTCCGACCATAAAGATAATGGATAGGAAAATACCAATAAAGAAGACACCGCCAAAGAGGACACTCATTTGAGCACCAGCATCTGCTAGAGTGCTACCATACACATAGTTACCTTCAGTGTTTAATTGAGCATTAAACTTTTGTAAGTATTTTTCATATTCTTCAGCGACTTTGAGTTGCTCTTCTTCACTGATACTTACATTCATACCACCGTAAAACTGATTATAGATAGCCGAATCTGGGAATTGGTCCAAAAAGGCTTGTAAATCAGGTACAACAAGGTAATTGTAATCAGAAGTCAAAATATTAAACTGATTTGGGACATGGTTCACAATGAAATCTTTAGTAAATTCTTCTTTTACAGAAAATTGATGATCATTTAGAGTTAGAGCTTTCTGTTCTTTAACTCCCTCATTCTTTGCAAAGAGTCCGACCTCATTTCCCGATAGAGACAGTTTTTGACCAGTCATATTTTCATAATCTTTTTGGTCAAATACCATAAAAACTGTTTTGACTTGGACACGGTTTTGTCCTTTTTCAAAAATGGTTAACTTGCTACCTTCTTGGTTTGCAACACCAAAGTAAGCGTAACTAAGCACTTCTTTCTCTTTGACACTATAACCTTTGTCACTTGCAAACTGGCACAAGAGTTTGTCCAAATCTTCTTTTTCAACATTTTGTCCAGTAATCCCAAAATCATGCGGATTTAGAACTTTTTTAAAGGATTCTGAAGCATTGAAAATGCTTGTCGCGGCTGACATGGTTACCAAAACCATTGTTGACAAGATAGCGATAGTTGCTAGTCCAACCGCATTTTTCTTCATACGGAAAATCAAATTAGACACTGAGATAAGGTTATTTGGTTGGTAATAGTATTTCTTATTTTTCTTTAAGATTTGAAGGAAAACTGTAATCCCTGCATTAAACAATAGATAAGTACCAAAGATAACCAGTAAAACAGCTAGGAAAAAAGTTGTTAGAGCTGTAAGGGGATCTTTTACAGTAACCGCAAGATAATATCCACCACCTAAACTAATCACACCAAGAATAGTTTGGAAAGATAGGAAACGACCTTTTTTCTCACCGCTAGCTTTCTCACGTGAGAGCTGGAGGGCATTCATACGGGCGATTCGAAGAGCATTCAGGAACATGAGACCTAGGAAAATCAAACCAAAGACAAGAAGTACTGTAATGACAACTTTCATCTGGAAGGTAGCGACTAGTTCTACCTTTAATTTCATCAGTTTGAGCAAGAAAGCGAAAATCAACTTGTCAAACAAGGCTCCAATACCGATACCTGCTCCAACAGTTAGAATCCCAAATAGCACTAACTCCTTAAATGTCATACTGATCAGGTGACGTTTCTCCAATCCCAACATGCCATAAATCCCCAGTTCCTTGGAACGGTTCTTCATGACAAAACTATTGGCATAAAGGACAATAATAGCTGACGCAAGGGTGACGACAAACATACCAAATCCTAGAGTAGCTTGAATCGTTTCCCCTCCACGAATTTCTGCAATCTTGGGATTGAAGGTCAGGGAGTAAAAGAGATAGGTGACGGTGACTGCCAAGAGAACAGCCAGCGCAAAAGGATAGTAGAGTTTGCGGTTTTTAATCAAGTTCGATACCGCTAACTTATTGGTTAATCGAAACATATTAATTCACCTCGCTTGCCATAACAGTCAAGGTATCAGAGATCTCTTGGAACATCTGACGCTCTGTCTTCTCTCCACGGTAGATTTGGTTGTAAAGAATGCCGTCTTTGATAAAGAGTACACGTTTAGCTCTGCTAGCTGCTGATGTTGAGTGGGTTACCATAAGAATGGTTTGGCCACGCTCATTGATTTCATCAAAGACATCAAGTAAGGCTGCAGATGACTTGGAATCAAGGGCTCCTGTTGGCTCATCCGCAAGGAGAATTTCAGGTTCTGTGATGATGGCACGAGCTACTGCTACACGCTGTTTCTGCCCTCCTGAAATCTCGTAAGGGTACTTCTCTTGTAATTGGTTGATTCCCAGATTCTCAGCTGTCACCACCAATTTCTTCATCATCTCCGTAATAGGTCTTCTTGACAATACAAGTGGAAGCAAGATATTATCCTTAACAGACAGAGTATCTAGTAAGTTAAAGTCTTGGAAGACAAAACCCAATTTTTCACGACGGAAGCTAGAAGCCTGTGAATTTTTAATGGTTGCGGTGTCGGTTCCGTTCAGATAAACCTGTCCACGACTTGGTTTATCCAGCATAGCTAGGATATTGAGAAGAGTTGATTTACCAGAACCAGACTCACCCATAATGGCAACGTAGTCACCCTTTTCTACGGTAAAGTGAATATCCTTAAGGGCCTCTACTTGGTTGCCCTGAAAACGAGTTTTATAAATTTTTTGAACGTGTTTTACATCTAAAAGTGTCATGAGAATCTCCTTTCTTAATATCCCATTAAATGAAATGTTGCTTGCATCATAGCGCATCCCAGCTGAACACGCTCGATATCTTTGTGACTTGGTTTTCTTGTTTTCTTAGGTAAGATTTGTTTCATGATGTTACTCCTTTGTTCTTTATGAGTCTAGTTTACATCAAAAAAAGACTGCTTGCCATAACCTAACCTTACAAAAGAGACTTTAATCTTACATTTTTGTAAGATTGGGGAAATGTAAGCAAAATTACTTAGAAAATGATTTGATTTCCTGTTTTTAAAATTGTAAAATATAAGTATGAAAAGGCTTACTTTGGAAAGGAGGAAGCGGGAACTATCATTTGAGTAAGCTTACCTAGGGTAACACACTATTAAATTGAACACTTACAAATCGTACTACCTATAAGGAAAGAAGGTGCGCTTTAATGAAACATAAAGAACATATACTCATCGGAATTCTCTATCTCCTCTCTCCATTCATCGGTCAGCTCTTAGTTGAAAAAACATACTTTATCGGTACAGAATTTACAGCTACTGCTTATGCTATTTGCTGGCTATCAGTTGTTATCAGTATCCATCATTTATCAAAAAATGTATTGTCTCAGCATGAAAAATCAGATTAGAAATCTAAGTTCAAAATAATATTTTTAGTTTACAGATGAGACTGGCGAAATATTATTAAAAGTAAAAAAGCTTTAAATCAAGCAGTTTAGACTATTGATTTAAAGCTTTTTGCTTATTCCAAATCTTCTGTAGAATCTCACCAAAACCAGCCTTCATTGTCGTCAATGGCTTGGGCTTCTTTGCGTTTTCGTGGGCCTGTTCCGTACATTTCTGCTTCGATTTCTTCCTTGGTAGGCATGATAGAAGCTAGGATGATATAGATAATCACGCCAAGTCCAAAGTTTGCAACTGTAAAAATAGCAAACAGAAAACGAACAAGGGTAACATCAAAGTTCCACTTGTCTGACAGACCTGCCAGAACTCCTGAAATCATACGATTTCGTCTCATTTTATAAAATTTACTGTTCATGATATTTCCTCTTTCTGCTAGGTTAGACATAGTATATCACGGGTAGGCTCGGCTTTCATCAGTCCTCAGGCTGATTTATTAGTAGCAATTTACCTCGACAAAGTCCACAGCGATAGCGTTTGGTATCAATCCTTCGCTTGCGCTGATACCTTTGCTGGCAGGATTGACAACGATAAAGCTTGAGTGGTTTAGAGTGGCTATTTGTCAAAGAGGGCACAAAGCGTAATCCATCCACTGCTTTCAACAGTTCCTTAAAATCTCGATCCTTGTGTTGATAGCCCTTCCCTTGAAAATAGAGGTGATAATGACAGAGTTCATGTCGGACAATTTTCCTAAAAACGTCCAACCCCAGTTCCTGATAAACCTTGGGATTAAAATCCAAATGCCCATCTTTGGGGAAAAATCGCCCACCTGTCGAACGTAGACGAGAATTCCACTGAGCATGATGGATAAAAGGTCTGCCGAAGTCTTCTAGTGAAACCTGCTTAACGTAATCAGTCAGTTTCATTTGGAGCTAGGAGCGACAGATTGACTTTTTCACGTTCAGTATCAATTTTCTTAACCCAAACCGTTACTAAATCCCCGACTGACACCACTTGGCTTGGGTGTTTGATAAATTTGCGACTCATGTGTGAAATATGAATCAGACCGTCCTCGTGAATACCGATATCAACGAAGGCACCAAAATCAACGACGTTACGCACCACTCCTTCTAGCTTCTGACCAACCATTAAGTCTTTGATATCTAGGACATCTTGGCGAAGCACAGGTGCATCAAAGGAATCACGGAAATCTCGACCTGGTTTGAGAAGATCGGCAATGATATCTTTAAGAGTTTCTGGACCAAGGTCTAGCTCTTGTGCCATATCTTTGACTGAAAGCGACTTGAGTTTGCTTTGGGCCTCTTCATTCAGGTTCTTGATATCCAATCGTTTGAAGAGCTCCTTAACAGCAGAGTAATTTTCTGGGTGAACTCCTGTATTATCAAGGATATTGCTACTTTCAGGGATACGAAGGAAACCAGCTGCCTGCTCAAAGGCCTTGGCTCCCAGACGAGGAACTTTCTTGATTTGGGCACGTGAAGTGATTTTTCCTTCTTCCTCACGGTATTTGACGATATTTTCAGAAATGGTTTTATTGAGTCCAGCTACATGTGAAAGAAGAGCTGGGCTGGCTGTATTGATGTTGACACCGACTTGGTTGACCACGGTATCGACAACAAAGTCCAGACTTTCAGACAATTTCTTCTGACTGACATCATGTTGGTATTGACCGACACCGATTGACTTAGGATCGATTTTGACCAATTCCGCAAGAGGATCTTGCAAGCGACGGGCGATGGAGATAGCAGAGCGCTTTTCAACGGTCAAGTCTGGAAACTCCTGACGAGCAAGTTCGCTAGCAGAATAGACAGAAGCACCACTTTCATTGACGATAACATAGCTGACTTCAGGGAAATCTTTCAGAACTTCCGCCACAAAGGCTTCACTTTCACGACTAGCAGTACCATTTCCGATGGCTATAATCTCTACATCGTATTGACCAATCAAGTCCACCAAATCTTTCTTGGCTTCTTCGATTTGACGAGCTGATGCTGGTTTGACAGGATAAATGACCTGAGTTGTCAGCATTTTTCCTGTTACATCCACGACAGCTAGCTTGGCACCTGTACGAAAGGCTGGGTCAAATCCAAGAACTACGCGCCCTTTCAGCGGAGCAACCAAGAGGAGATT
Source organism: uncultured bacterium (assembly GCA_963508345.1). Classification (GTDB taxonomy): domain Bacteria; phylum Bacillota; class Bacilli; order Lactobacillales; family Streptococcaceae; genus Streptococcus. The sequence continues at coordinate 6,113 of CAUOWW010000025.1, read as the reverse complement.
GCGCAGGTTGTCAGAAAAAAGTTGGATAGCTCCTTCTTCTGCCTTCTCGGTTAATTCTGTCCGAATACGGCGCTCGATAGCAGGCAAGACTTTTTTCTTAACTGACTGTTGAACCACTTCATCTATATAGGCGTTTTTAACCTTGAAACGAGCTGCAAAGAAGGCAAGGATACGGTCCGTTGCATGTTCAAAACCGACCTTCAAGACACCTAGCTTCTCCCCACGATTGAGGGCTAAGGTACGATAACCCTGCATATTTCCAACTGTCTCAGAAAAATCATAATAAATCTGAAAAACCTGTTTTTCATCAAGACTTTCATCCTTGACTTGAGAAGTAAGTTTGGAGTGTCTCAGCACCTCCTGATAAGTCATGGAACGCAAGGTCACATCTTCCGATAAGGCTTCAACCAAGATATCAACTGCACCAGCTAAAGCTTCCTTACCAGTCACAAATCCTTCACAGACAAACTTTTCAGCTTCTTTCTCTAAGTCAGCTACATTCTGCAAAATCAGGCGAGCAAGAGGAAAGAGTCCAGCTTCACGGGCAATGGTTGCCTTGGTCCGACGTTTTTCCTTATAAGGAAGATAGAGTTCTTCAACGTCTGCTAATTTCTCGGCAGCTAAGATAGCTTCTTCCAACTCCTTGGTCAACTTACCTTGTTCTTGAATCTTAGCCAAGACAGCCTCCTTACGGTCGTTGAGGTTGGTCAGACTTTTATCCAGATCAATAATAGCCTTAATCGCCACCTCATCCAGACTACCAGTCATGTCCTTGCGATAACGCGCGATAAAGGGAATAGTCGCCCCTTCAGCTGTCAAACTTAGAACGGTATCAATTTGCTTTAACGTCACTCCCAAATCCTGGGAGATTTTTTCATATTTTTTATCCATGAATCTATTATACCACAAGCTAAACATTTCAAATTAGCTCTAACAATTTTAAAACATAAGTTGGTGAATAAATTTGCTTCACTTCAATATTCTATTTATTGAGAAGGTTGCAATTTAATTCTAATAGTTGACAAAAGAATCTATGAGTAATTTCACTGTTTTTATTTTTTACAAAACGCTTTATAAAGCTATTTGTTGAAGTTAACGAATCAATTTTCAGTTCAAATAAAAAACCGTAAGTCTGAGCCTGCGGTGAGTGTAATCTATTTTGAAATTTTAAATAAAAAAAGGAGCATTTAAGCCCCTCCTTTGAAATAACGGACACTTGGCTGGTCGGTGTACCCAGCATCTCAGATACCTTTTTCAAGGTGCGGCAGGAACCTTTCTGCCCTCAAATGTCTTTCGTTAATGTTATTCTAGCACTATCTACTTTTTTTGTCAAGCTTTCTCAATCTACCAGACTTGATACGACTTTGTAACTTGAAATCTTGTAAGCGATACATGGTCGGAACATAAAAGAAATCGCCGCTTTTATGTAACTTGATGGCAACAAGAACATTATCATCAAATCTTTTTACGTATTCAAAACTAGCATCTTTCTCTCGTGGATTGACCCCAACGAAATCTGGGTTCCTTAGTATGAGTTCCAGGTCTTCAATATGATGAATCACATCATTGTGATGGCGTTTTATCATATGGCTTCTCAAACCGTCTTTGTTGACCTTTATGTCGCTCGCTTCAAGAACAATATCAAAAAATTTTTTACTTCATCGGTAACCTGACCGATTTTTTAGTGTTCCATCATTTCCTCCGTTATTCCACAACTATTATATCACAATTATGGTGTATATTAGGATATATCAAGCTCTATTATTCGTTAGATACTCAATTTTAACTTTTTCCTTTTCCTCAAAATAATAGTATAATAGAGGTAGAATTTAGAATCGAGGTACATCTATGGCTGTAAAATTTACAAAACGAGACGACTTGGACAAGATGTTTGAAGAGTTTGCTAAACTCCCAGATTTGAAACAAGTCACTTTCCCTGATGACAAAGAGAAAAAAGCTAAAGCAGAAAAGAAAAACTAGATGACTGCTTTCCAAGAACTCCCATCTAGTGTGCTTCAGACTGGGGCTATTTTTCTCTCTATAATCATTGAAGCCCTACCCTTCGTTCTGATAGGAAGTATTGTTTCAGGGCTGATTGAGGTTTATATCACACCTGATAAGGTTTATCATTTTCTCCCTCGAAATCGTTGGGGGAGAATCTTTTTTGGTACCTTCGTAGGGATTCTTTTCCCCTCTTGTGAATGTGGAATCGTCCCCATTATCAATCGTTTTCTGGAAAAAAAGGTTCCCAGTTACACAGCCGTTCCCTTTCTTGTGACAGCACCTGTTATCAATCCCATTGTTCTCTTTGCGACCTATTCTGCCTTTGGCAACTCCTTCCATGTCGCTCTGTTACGAGCTCTAGGTTCCATTGTAGTAGCTGTTATACTTGGGATTTTTTTGGGATTTTTCTGGAAAGAACCGATTCAGAAAGAAAATCGTTTAGCCTGTCATGAGCATGATTTTTCTCATTTGAGCCCTGCAAAAAAGGTTTTTCAAGTCTTTGTGCAAGCTATTGATGAATTTTTTGATACGGGCCGTTATTTGATATTTGGCTGTCTCTTCGCCTCTGTTATACAGGTCTATGTTCCGACTCGGATTCTGACTTCTATCAGCACAACCCCTCTTTTTGCCATCCTGCTCTTGATGCTTTTGGCCTTTCTTCTTTCTCTCTGTAGTGAGGCCGATGCTTTTATCGGGTCTTCTCTTCTCTCGAGTTTCGGCCTGACACCAGTTCTGGCCTTTCTCGTCATTGGTCCAATGCTGGATATCAAAAATATTCTCATGATGAAAAATTACTTGAAAGCACGATTTATCAGTCACTTCATTATGATTGTGACACTCGTTGTCTTAGTCTATTCTCTCTTGATTGGAGTCATCCTATGATTCGATTTTTAGTTTTAGCTGGCTATTTTGAATTGACCATTTATCTCCATCTGTCGGGCAAATTAAACCAGTACATCAACATGCACTATTCCTATCTGGCCTATATTTCCATGCTGCTTTCCTTTATTTTAGCACTTGTTCAATTGTATATCTGGATGAAGCAAGTCAAAACCCATAGTCATCTGAACAGCCGATTCGCGAAGGTGACGAGTATTGCTCTTCTGGCTATTCCGATTGTCGTCGGTTTAACCTTTCCAACTGTTAGCTTGGATTCTCAGACCGTTTCAGCTAAAGGCTATCACTTCCCCCTATCGGAAGGCACGGATCAAGCCATTCAGACGAGTGAAGGGACGACAAGCCAATATTTGAAACCAGATACCAGTTCTTATTTCTCAAAAACAGCCTATGAAACGGAAATGCGAACGACAGCGGATAAATATTTGTCCCAAGATAGTATTCAAATCACTAATGAAAACTATATGGAAGTCATGGAAGCTATCTACGACTATCCAGATGAGTTTGAGGGTAAGACAGTCCAGTTCACAGGCTTTGTCTATAACGACCCCAGTCATGCCAATAGTCAATTTCTGTTCCGCTTCGGCATTATTCACTGTATCGCAGATTCTGGTGTCTATGGTTTGCTGACCAAGGGAAATACCCGTCATTATGAGAATAACACCTGGATAACAGCTAAAGGAAAACTGGTCAATCACTACCATAAAGAACTCAAACAAAACCTACCAACCTTGGAAATCGAAATCTTTACCAAAGTCGATAAACCAGAAAATCCTTATGTGTATCGCGTTTTTTAAAAGAAAAAAAGACAAAACGAACAAGTTCTCTTCTGAGTGACAGAAAAAGAGCCTGTTCGTTTTTTGGTTAAATTTAAGTAAACTTTAATCTTATGTTAATTTATAACAGTTCAATCAATGGCTCATTGAGAATAAGAGAACCACTCATTAATTAGACTAGCGATTTCTTTAGGTGCTTCAGTATAAAGCTCATGGCCAAAGTTCTCTAGAAGAATAGTATCAAAATACTCTGGCAATTCTTTTAGGGCTTCCTCTCTCCATGTAGCTTCATTAGGATAGCGAGGACTAATAAACAAGGTATCTCCCACTTCCCTCTTAAAAGCTTGTATTTTCCTCCGTAGGCTGAGTATCGCTTCTATATTTTCATAATTTATAGCCAACTCATATCTATTATACTCAGAGTTCCAGTGATAGGACTGTCTTACGGCTCTCTCCATATTTTCTGACCAATGCTTTGCTTCAGATTTTTCTTTAGAAATAAGAACATCTAAGTCCGAAATGATTTGAGATTTGATATAGTTTTTAGTTTTCTCTAACTCTGTAACTAAAGGTAAAATCTTATCTAAATCTAGATAGCCACCATCCAAAAGAATCAGTTTCTTCACTTCTTGAAATTCCGATGCGAGATAACGAGCCAAATCTCCTCCAAGAGAATGGCCTATCAGACAGATAGATTCTTTCTCTACAATCTCATTTTTAAACCATGATTTCAATTCTGTTTCATCTCGAAGATGCTTTTCATATGGATTTAGAAAGTAAACCTGCGAATCTAGTTCTTGAAGAAAATCCTTGCTATGATAGACATTGCTTCCCAAACCGCCAATAAAATATTTTTTCATTCTCTACTTAATACTATGCTTATTCATCTTTTGTTCAAAGATAGTCGTGATAATTTGACGCAATTCTTCGCGTTCTTTTTCTGGAATCTCACCACTTGTTTGAGCTGCAGCGTAGAGTTCAGGGTATTCAATTGAAATGCGTTTAATCGTACGTGTCGTAGCATGTTTTCTGACGAAAAATGGGATTCGCTTAATCAAGTCTTGTGGTACTAGCGCAAGAATCTTCTCAGCAGTTTCCTTGTCACTAATCTTAGACGTCGTAAGCCCCTTCTTAATCATTTCCTGTTCTTTTTCTGTAAAATCTTTTAATTCCATTCGATAAATCCTCCTATTTTCTTTAAGTTAAATTATATATCATTTGTAGCAAGACGACAAATGGTCTGTTTGTAAAATGCTCTCTATACTACAATTTTCCTGTCACTCTAAATTGCTCTTTAATGAAAAATCACAAATCCTTTTTGAGAGATGACAAGCTGATTCTCCAATTCTTGGCAATTGCTTGCTAGTGCTACTGCTTCTTTCTCGACAATATAATCTTCTGTTGATTGGTTAAAGATAGCTTTAAGAATTTGTTCTTCGTATTTCCATTCCAGAGCTACTAGATCAGCTTTGATTTCTTGGAGACTATACTTACCATGCTGAATGGTTGCTGACGCGTGTTTGCGAATCTTGATTAGTTCCTTAATGAAATTCAGCATATCATTGTCACTTGATACGCGTTCCCAAGGCATACAACGACGACAATCTGGGTCTGGACCTCCAGTCAAGGATAACTCTGTTCCGTAATAGATGCAGGGGGTTCCCTTTTGTAAAAAGAGAAAGGCTAGGGCTGATTTGACCAGTTGAGCGTCTTCATTTGCCGTCCATAAAATACGTTCTGTATCATGCGAATCTAGAAGATTAAACATCACTTCTGAAATCTGCTGCTTGTAATACATAGACTGGCCATTGATTTCATCGATAAATTGGTCTGTCTTCTTAAAACCTCGTAAGAAATACTCTTTGATGCTATCAGATAAAGGATAATTCATGACCGCATGGAACTCATCTCCATTTAGCCAAGGCTGAGATGTATGCCAGACTTCTCCTAAAATATAAAGTTCAGGTTTTTTAGCTAAAACTGCCTTACGAAAATCCCTCCAAAAATGATGGTCAATCTCATTAGCCACATCCAAACGCCAAGCATCGATATCAAACTCTTCAATCCAATAAGTCGCAACCTTTAAAAGATAGTCCTTGACCTCTGGATTGGCCGTATTTAGCTTAGGCATATAGTCCTCGAAACCAAAAGCATGATAAGGCAACTCTCTCTTGTTGGCTAGTTTTTCAGTCATCACTGGAAATTGTTGAATATGGAACCAATCCTTATAAGCAGATTGCTCACCATTTTTGACAACATCTTGCCATTGAGGAGATTGCGAACCAATATGATTAAATACAGCATCCAGCATGATTTTCATACCTCGCTGATGCGCTTGCTCGACCAGCTCCCGAAAGTTTTCCTTGTCTCCAAAATGACAATCAATTTCAAAATAATCCGTCGTATTGTACTTATGATTGCTCGTAGATTCAAAGA